>CAYLHN010000058.1:0-11809 GCA_964383455.1 uncultured Muribaculaceae bacterium
ATTTTTATTATAATATATTATAACACATCATGTAAATCATGTAAACCATGGTTTTAAAAATATTTAAACTTAAAACCATGAAATTCATGAATCACATGGATATATGAATTTAAATTCAGCTTAATATTTCTTGATATTAAAATTACAAATACAATTTAATCTTTATAGAATATAAAATAAAAAAACGGACAAACCTGTTTTGCCCGTTTTATATCTTAAATTTTAAAGTGGTGGGCATGGCGCGATTCGAACGCGCGACCTATCCCTTAAAAGGGGAGTGCTCTACCTGCTGAGCTACATGCCCGCACTTTGTAATTCAGTTACCTTGGACTCGGGGGTGAAACCAACCCTATTCACCATTCAGTTCGGTTTTCTCTTGAAAACTACCGAGTTATCAAGTATGAGTTTTTCAACTCCGTGTAAATATAATTTAGCAAGAAAAAACTTTTAAGTCAACTATTTTTTAAATAAAAATTAGGCTGTTATTTAAAACAGCCTAATTTTAGGATTTTACATATTTATTACTTTAAATCAATATATTTTTTGGCACACTCAAACATTGAATCTACAAGAGCAGAATTTGCGTAAATGTTCATTCCGCCCGATTCAAGCACCTGCTTTACTCTATTTTCCCAAATAGGATAAATTTCATCGGTACTCAAATCTAAAACTTGTCCTATCATACTAAGTTCTTTGTAATCAATTGGCAAAGGCAGTGCACCTCTTAAAATATCAACAGTTTCGAGTCTTTTTTTACGAGGAAAAGATTTTAAAAAATTAACAACACTAAAGCCCTTTTTTAACATGTTTTCTTTGATAAATTCTATTGACTCGTCAAGCATAATTGGTTCTTGAGGAATTTTATATTCTTCAAATTCTTCAGGCTCAACTTCCATAACGGTTGCAATACGCTCTATTGTTGTACTTCTTGTAGAAAAAGGAATAGAATTATCAATTAAATTATATACATATGAAAGAGTAACACCAATCATTTCGGCAAAATCTTTCTTATGCAAACCTGTTTTTTCTAAAAAATCACTAACTTTTTTTGAACTTTTTTCTTTTATTATTTTTTTTGTTTCAGTTTTCATTGAATATCTCCCCTAAAATTTTAATACATATTCGGTCTCTTTGTGTAAATAAATTAACCGTTTTTTATCATTTTGTTAAGCGAAAGGTAGACAATACCCTTGGTAATATTTATTTGCGTTAAAATTATAATTATAAAGAACGTTATACAATTAAAAAAGAGGCTAACAATTGAAACTAATAGCAGCACTTGGAAACATCGGAGATAAATACAGCTTTACACGTCACAACGCAGGTTTTATGACTGTAGATTATTGGGCGCTAAACTCAGGTTTTACGTTTAGAGAAGAATCAAAACTTAAATGTTTATTTACTAAAATAAAATTTAACGACAAAGATATTATTATCATTAAACCCACGACTTATATGAATTTATCAGGTGAAGCCGTAAGTCTTGTCATGAACTACTACAAAATAAACTCAACTGATTTATTTGTAGTTTATGATGATATAGCTTTAGACCTTGGACGATTAAGATTTAGAGCAAATGGTTCAGATGGCGGACATAACGGAATTAAATCAGTTATTCAACACATAGGAACAAATAAATTTGACAGATTAAAATTCGGAATCGGACCTCAACCGCCAATTCCTTCCGAAGCATTTGTTTTACAAAATTTTTCAAAAGAGCAAGAACCTGCTTTAAAAGATACACTAAAACTTGCAAATGAAGCTATTCAATTTTATTTAATTAACGGAATTGAAAAAGCCCAAAATAAATTTAATTAGCCTTACGAGTAACTTTATAAGAAAAATTTTTTATAATATAATTTAATAAGTAAAAAACTGAAAGGAATAATATGTCTATTGAACTGGCAGAACAATATGAAGAACAAGAACAATATGAACAAGCTTATGAAGAATACAAAAAATTGTTAAATGCAAGACCAAAAAGCGTAGAATTACTTGAAAGAGCCGCACATATTGCAGCAATTTTGGGTAAAGAAGACGAAGCTGAAAAATATTTTTCAACAATTCTTCAATATGACCCAACAAACGAAGTAGCACACGAACAGCTAATGGATTTATTCATTAACTCTGACAAATTTAAATACTATACTTATAGAGGAAATCTTCACATGCTGCAGCAAAAATTTGAACATGCTGCAGGCGATTTCAAAAAAGCTTTGGATAAAGCACCGGACATGGAACGTGCGAACGTAACAAGATTTATCTTAGCAACAATTTATTACCAATTAGGTAAACAAAATAATGCTATAGATGAATATTTAAGAATATTAGACACTCATCAAGCACCTGAAGCAGCTTATTTAAATCTTGCAAGAATATATGAAGAACAAGACGTTTTATCAAGTTCTGCAGAAATTTTAGAAAGAGCAATAAAAGACGGTTATGAAACAAAAGAAATTAAAGATGCACTTGCAGAAATTTACTTAAAAAACAATCAAACGGAATCAGCAGCAAAAGTTTCTTCAGATAAACTTGTTCAATTAAGATGCTTAATTGAAGATGAAAAATTTGATGAAGCGCAAACAAAAATAGAAGAAATGAATTCTGAATATAAGAAAAATCCTAAATATCTTACACTTGTTGCTCAATTCTATTATGCTCAAAAAGATTTTGACAAAGCTTTTGAATACGTTGATGAATTTGCAAAATTTGATAAAAATTCCCCTCTTATTTACCAAATGCGCGCATTAATCTATGAAGAAAAAGGCGAAGAATTTAATGAACACTACAATTGGGCAAAATATAACTATATGAGAGGCGAAAAAGACGTTGCATTAAATGAATACATGCAAGCCTACAATGCAAAAACTGATGATTCTGCTTTAGTTTTAACAATTGCAGAACTACTCGAAGAAATGAAAGACAAAACTCACGCAAATGAATTTTACGAAAAATTAATTCAACTTGAACCAAATAACAAAAAAGCACTGGAAAAATTAGGCGAATTCAGAAATAGCATCGGAGACTACAAAATGGCAATTGAATACTATGAACGCCTATACGAAACAGATAAAAAAGTATCTTCAGTAATTTTAAAAGCTATGGCAAAAGGCTATGAAAAAACCAAAAAAGCTGACAAAGCTGTCGAATTTTATTCAAAATACCTTTCATCAACAGCTTTGGACGAATATGAAACAAACGAAATCAAAAAGAAAATAGAAAAATTAGAGAATAAAAAGAAAGAATATTCTGAAACATCAGATGAAGACGGCGGTTTAATCGGATGGATTATGAAAATTTTTAACAAATAAAGTTCATGCCGGATTTGCAACAAAATCTGAAAAATAGCGTTATTATTGAAAAGGCAATTTTTTTAAACAAAAATACTTATATATAATGTAAGGTTAGGAATTAACTTTAACATAAGAAAAGTTCTTTACGATACCTGATGTAAAGACACCGACTGCCAAGAGGTTTCAGCTATATCAGATTGCAGAAACTGCATACCTGTCGAGTTAAGGTTAAAGTTAAAAGGTAAGTGATCAGGCTCTTACATAAACCGTCTCAGATGTGTGTGAGAAAAATTTTGAAAGACCGCTTCAATAGAAGTGGTCTTTTTTAATATAATGGAATTGGAACTAAATACCTATAGAACTTGTATTCTTCAAAAGTAGATGGTAAACCCTCCCAATAACGGAAAACCATTTTACCTTGTTTTGCAAGTTCGTACCCAACATCCTCACTTTCCGAATAATAAGGATAAACAAAAGGATAATCCACCTTTGCCAAAGATATTTTTAGTTTATTTGAATTGCCGTATATTTTATCAAAATATCTAAAATTATTAAGTCTTGTCAATTTTTCCTGTTCAAAATTTATAGTATTAATGAGATTTTCTGTTGTTTCGGAAATGGATAAAATCGGTTCACTATCAACTCTGTGCTCATTTTTGACTAACTTTTCATATGAGATATTGTATTCAGGTTCATAATTTTTACCACGTTCAAAATTTTCATTTAATATTTTTTCTGTAAACAAATAAGCCCCATCCATAATTCCGTATTTTATTTGAAAAAATTTTCTTAAAGAGTTAAAAGACGCTAATCCTGCAGGTTTTGCATAAAAAGCATGGGCATTATCTACAATGAGGTTTTTGTACTTTTTTTCAAGCAAATCAATATTTTTACCGCAGATTCCAAAATAATTAGGATATAGAATAAAATCGTCCGAACTAAAATCTACATTGGGCATAAAATTCTTATCTATATGATAAAAGTTTATATTTACCCCGTCTTCGCGCAAAACCTTCTTTACTGACGGACAAATATAATGAGGAATATTTATTGATTTTATATTATAAACTTTGACTAAATATCTCAGACAACTTCTTGCAGAGTTCAGTTTGACAAGCTTTTTCATCTGTCCTCAAGTTTTACAATTACACTATGGCGATTTGTTGTTTCACCTTCTTTTCTGTATGAGAAAAATAAATCGTTATTGCAAGATGTACAATAAGGGCAAATATCTATATGCTTTACACCAATTTCTTCCAATTGACGACGGTTAATTTCTTTCAGATTAACGTATATTTTACCGTTTCTGATTTCGTAAAGTCCCTGATTATTAGCAACAGATACCATACTCATATTGAATACATCTTCTTTAACTTCATAACAGCAAACTGAAATTGCGGGCCCTATAGCAACTCTGACATCTTCTATATTTGTACCAAATTCATCATGCATTCTCAAAATAGTTTTAGCCCCAATTTTACCAACTGTTCCCTTCCAACCGGCATGTATAACCGCTGCAATATTTTTTACAGGGTCATATGCAACAAGAGGAGTACAATCTGCAAAGTTCAAAAATACAGCCTGCTCGTGATTTGTCAAAATAAGCGCATCAGCTTCAGGATAAAAAGTTTTACCTATTTCAGCAACATCAACCGTATCCGTATGACGCTGTTCAGGATAAATTAAATTTTCTTCAGATACACCTAAAACTTCTCGAAACATTTTTCTGTTTTCCATTGTTGTATCAATCATTTCAGGTTCACGAGATTTTATAGGGCACTCTCTCGTTGTGAAATAGTGTGTTAAACCATCTAAAATATCCGTTTTCATAACTGTTTTGCCGTTTAATTTTTCTAAATAGAACATAAAATTCCTTTCAATGTTTCAATAGAACGATTTGCAAGTAATTCATTTTTTAATTTTTTATTTTTTCTTTCTTTTTTAGGTAATTCAATAGGGGCAACAACTGCCCAATTTGAATTCATAGGCTGAAAATGTTTCAATTCACTTGATGAAATATAATTACACAAAGCTCCAAGCATTGTTTCCTGCGGTAATTTAATTAACGGCTCATTTAACAAATATTTTGCCATATTTATCCCTGAAAGCAAGCCTGTCGCAATTGATTCGGTATAACCTTCAACACCGGTTATTTGCCCCGCAAAAAATAGATTTTCGCGTTGTTTTGTATTTAGTGTTGCGTTTAAAATTTGCGGACTGTTTATGAAGGTATTTCTGTGCATAACACCGTATCTTACAATATTGGCATTTTCAAGCCCCGGAATAGAGTGTATTAGCTCTTTTTGAGCGCCCCATTTCAAATTAGTCTGAAATCCGACAAGATTAAATAAACTCTTTGCCGCATCATCCTGTCTTAACTGAACAACTGCCCAATTTTCCTGATTTGTACGTTTATCAATTAAACCAACAGGCTTCATCGGGCCAAAACGCAAAGTATCAACTCCTCTGGAAGCTAAAACTTCAACAGGCAGACAGCTTTCAAAGAATTTAGCACCTTTTTCAAACTCTTTCAACTCAATTCGTTCTGAAGTCGTAAGTATTTGATAAAACTTTTCGTACTGTTCTTTGTTCATAGGACAGTTAATATAAGAAGCTTCGCCTTTGTCATAACGGCTTGCCCAAAAGGCAATATCAAAATTTATGCTGTCTTTTTCAACAATCGGTGCTATTGAATCAAAAAAGTGTAAATGTTCTGTTTTTGTAAAATCTTTTATTGAATTTGCAAGACTTTCGCTTGTTAAAGGCCCTGATGCAACAATAATCGGAACATCATTTGGAATTTCGGTTAATTCCTCTCTTACAAGTTCAATATTTTCATTATTTTCAATTAATTCTGTAACTTTTTTACTAAATCCAACCCTGTCTATTGCAAGAGCATTTCCGGCAGGAACACGACATTCATAAGCAACTTTAATAAGTTCTCCGCCGAGCAATTCCATTTCATGCTTTAAAAGTCCGCTTGCATTTGTAATGTCAGCCGAGCCCAAAGAATTTGAACATACAAATTCCGCACAATTTTCACTAACATGCGCTCCCGTACTTTTTTGCGGACGCATTTCATACAATTTAACTTTTATGTTTCTTTTTGCAAGCTGCAGGGCTGCTTCACTACCCGCCAAACCTGCGCCGATAATTATTACTTCCATACGAATAGTATAAAATAAAAATGTTTGTTGTAAAATAATGCTATGGACAAAAAGAATATTTTAGTAGTATTTGGCACAAGACCTGAGGTTATTAAGTTAGCCCCTGTAATTATCGAACTTCGAAAACACGATAGCTACAATGTTATTGTTTGCAATACAGAACAACAAAAAGAATTATCAAATCAAACTCTTGAATATTTTGGATTAAAAGCAGATATAAACCTTGATTGTATGCGTCCAAACCAATCTTTGGCAGAAGTTCAGTCCAGAATTTTACTTGGACTGGAAAAAGTTTTTGCAGAAAACAAAATTGATGCAACAATCGTTCAAGGTGACACAATGACTGTTTTAACAGGTTCTTTGGTAAGTTTTTACAATAAAGTACCTGTTTTCCATGTTGAAGCAGGATTACGCTCTTATGATATTTACGAACCGTTTCCTGAAGAAATTATGCGTCAGATGACAAGTCGAGTTGCACAACTACACTTTGCACCGACAGAAAAAAACATGCAGGCGCTTCTTGCGGAAGGAATTGATGAAAATAAAATTACTGTTACCGGTAATACAGTAATTGACGCTTTGTTCTGCTTATCAGATGAAGTTATTGAAAAATCAGCAAACTTCTTCAAAGAACAAAACATTAATGTGAACGATAAATTAGTTCTTGTTACAGCCCACAGACGAGAAAATCACGGAGAAAGAATTGACAGAATTATCAAGGCGATTTACGATCTTGCAACAAAATATCCTGACCACGAATTTGTAATTCCTGTTCATCCAAATCCAAATGTTAAAAACAAAATTCACTCGGCTTTAGAAAATGTTCAAAATGTTCATTTACTAACGCCTTTGGATTATCCATATTTGGTATATTTAATGAAAAATGCAAAATTAATTCTTACTGACAGCGGCGGGATACAGGAAGAAGCTCCTACATTCGGATGTCCGACTCTTGTAATGAGATATGAAACAGAACGTCAGGAAGGTATTGATGCAGGTGTTTCAACTCTTGTAGGTGCAGAGTACGACAAAATTATGCAATTAAGCGAAGAAGTTCTTTCAAAAGATAAATCACTTTCAAGATTAACAGCACAAAATCCATACGGAATCGGAAATTCTGCACAAATTATCGAAGATTTAATAAGAAAATATTTTAATTTGTATTAAACGTAGTAAGTAAGTCTTGTTTGAGGATTAATATAAAACTCTACAAACTCAGGTTTCTTCACGTATGCTGAAAAGATTGTTTTGTAACATTTGGTTTCGTCGAGCTATCACCATTTACATTTATACCACCAAGAAATGTATCTGATACCTCAACTGCTCCTGATGAGCCACCGCTTCCGTAAAATCCGCCATTCATAATCTGAGACACTAAATCACCGGTATCGTTGTAGCCGTGCCTATTTGCAGAATTATCAATCGAAGCATAAGTAGCTTCTCTATTAGCCGTTTCTGCTGCTGTTTTTTGGTCATTTACAGATTGTTGATGAGTATTACCATCTTCGTCGACCCATATTGTAACAGTTTCACCATTACTATTTGTTGTTACTACAGAAGTTGTTTTATTACCTTGTTTGTCTGTAGTTACCATAACTACTGCAGGTGTACCATTTGTACCATCATGTGTATATGTTACAGTTGTTGTTGTTTGGGTTTTGGCATCATAACTGACTGCTTGTGGATTACCATAATCATCGTGCAATCCGGTTGTTGTTTTATTACCGTTTTTATCTGTCACAGTAACAGAACCATCAGAATTTGTGGTTCGAGTCTCTGTTACTTTACCATTTTTATCCTTATACGTTACGGTTTTTTTGTCAGCTGATACGGTTACACTTGAACCATCAGGTTTTATTTTTGTACTTGAACCATCCGAATTCTTAATTGTAGTTGAACCATCAGAATTTTGTGTTGTACTACTTGTACCACCAGATTTTTTATCAGGATTTTTTGGCTGTAAACCAAATGTATCATCTAATTTATCCGCATTTGAACTCTTATCATCTTTTTGATTAGGATGCCATACAAAACCAACCTGATAGCCGTCATTAGAGTTGCCAGATGTGTTATCTGTCCAGGTATACTTGCCAACTGTTACATCCCAAGATGAGCCGCTAAAAGAATTTGGCAAACTGGTATCAAAAAGTCCCAATGCGGTATTTAATGTACCAAATAAATTTACATTAGTAGAACCAAAAGTAACAATTGGATAATCATTTTTATTTAAGAAGTCATAAAATGGTTGATTATCTGTTAATGGATTGTATGAATTTGAACCTGATGTTCCTCTGCCATAACCACCATATATTCCTCCTGTTCCAATATTATCATTGCCGATAACAACAACAGAACCTGTACAAATTTCGCCACTAGCACTGCTGCCGGTGCCTGATACATTTTTTAGTCCAGAATCTGCAACAGAATTATTACCTGATGGTTTTACTATTTGACCGGTTGATTTATTTGATTCCGTAATCGGTATATCTTTTGAGTTTGTAATTATTGTCAAAGCCTTGCCGCCAACATTTGCCTGCGCGACTGTTTTACCTTTGACAACTGCTGTTTTTACATTTGAATTCAAATCACTCTTTAATTTTTTTACTGTATTCGCTGCAGAGATATCGCCTTCTGTTAATTTTGTCTGAATTTCTTTCGATGACAATTTTGTCGTCGATTTATTCACTTCCGCTGTTTATGCAGCGTTTGAAGCTTTAGTTTCCGCTTTATTTTTTTTAGTTGAAACTTTTGCTTTGAGTTGTTATTTTATATTTTGATTTAAATACTTATTAATATCTACCATATAAACCTCTATCGGGCACAGTTATACCTTATATGGTTTTATATCGGCAAGTAAAGCATGAAACTTTAGTATAAAATTATTCTCTTATAACCTGTATTACATATTTTCAGGTTATAAGTAAATTTCAGGTTTATTAAATTAATCTTTACAATTATTTACAATAATTCAAACTTTGTAAAATTACAAAAAAATTCTATTTTTTATTTTTTTGATACAAATTTTAAGTTAAAAAAAATAAATATCGTATTAAACAACACAACATTTAATACGATATTTATTTGATTCTTATTAGAAATTTTAAGAGAACTGTCTCTTAATAAATTATTAGTGTGGATAATTTCCGGATCTATAAGTACCACAGAACCAGTATCCGCTAGAAGTACCGCCCCAAGGATCATATGGGTTATTATATCCACCGCCGGCATTAGGATTTCCTCCTGTACCGCTACCAAGTGCAGTACCTCTGTTACCGGAGCCGCCTACGCCAATAACGCCGTCCATAATTGAACCATAGTTAGCAGCATCTGAAGTCATGTGTGCACCATTATCATATGTACCGTTTGCGAAACCATTATTACTTGAACCATTTGTATTTGGAGTATAAGTAACAATTATATCATTACCATCTTGCGTAAATGTATACGTACCATCATTAGTTATATCACCATCTACATGTGTCACTCCATTACTATCAACCCAAATAGTAACAGTATTACCAGCTAAATCAGTTGTTGTTACGTAAGTCTGTGTATTACCGTTTTTATCTGTAACTTGATTTATTATAGCAGGCGCACCATTGGTACCATCGTTTGTGTATGTTGTTGTAGTAGTGGTACCGGTTTTAGCATCGTAATAAACCGTTTGAGTATTACCATAATCATCGTGCAATCCAGTTGTTGTTTGATTACCGTTTCTATCAGTTATCGTATATGAACCATCAGGATTTTCTGTTCTTATTTCTGTTACGTTTCCATCTTTATCTTTTGTTGTTTGAGTTTTACCATCTGCAGATGTTGTTACTGTCGAACCATTTGGATAAAGTACCTCTATTGAACCATCATCCTTATGTTTCTCGTACGTATATTTTGTGGTTGTTGAACCACCATCCTTTACGGTTTCTGCATATACAATAGTCTTACCATCGGCAGATGTTGTTACTGTTTTTGTAACAGTCTTACCATCTGCAGTTGTTATAACAGATGTTGTAACAGTCTTACCATCTGAATATGTTGTTGTTTTTGAACCATCGGAATATGTTACTGTTGTCGATCCATCAGGATTTACTTCAGTTGAAGTAACTTGAACTGCATTAGGATCAGCACCTTGTCCGTTTCCATTAGAACCAGGGATGACAACAGCTTGTCCTTGACCATTTGTATAAACACCATCAAAACCGCCTGTATCATTTTCAGATGTACCAATCGCAGTCCAAGGACCAAATTCTACAGATGTACCATTACCTGTATTAACAGTAAAACTTCCATATTGTTCAAAACCTCTCGTCCAAGTTGAATTGTCTATAGGACGAGTTGTTGGTGGAACTACTTTATTCCAATCTACATTTGAAAAATCAACAGATGATCCTCCACCGCTATTACCCGGCCATGAACCAGAACCGGTTTTACCCGTACCATTATTATATCCTGGGATTGTAAATGTACTCATAAAATTGTTAACGCCTGTATTAAAGTCTTTAACAGCGGCATCCGTAAGTTTAGATACTCCATGAGCTACGTTTAAACAAGTCCATTCGATAAAGGCTCCAAGCATAACTCCTGAGTTCATCTCTTCGGCACCTTTACCATTCCAGTTATCCATACCGCCTACACGATCCCAGTTGTGAGCGAGGCATTGGCCATACCAAACATATCCGTCAGTACCATAATCGCCAAACCAACCGTTACCACCATATTCACCGCGAGGACCTATGGCTGGTTCACCAGTTTTTTTACCTGGAGCTCTCCTTGCAGCATTATTGTTATCTTGTGATGGTGATGAAGAACTATAGGTTGCCTCAAAGAATTTATTAATTGTATCTTCATCAAGACTTGCAATAATATCATAAGCTTTTGAAAGTAATTCACCATCAACAGATTTATTTTTTGATACTGAATCCAATACGTCATAAATAGTTCTTAAATCTTGCTCTGAAAATTCGCTAAATACATCTTGATATAAAGCACAAAAACTTTCAAAACTTACAATATCCAAACTTCCTGTTTGAGCAGTATTTTTTTTATCTCCAATTACATCTGTCGCCGTTTTACCCCCCAATATCGCGTCTTTAGTTTTTCCTCCTGCAACAGTACCTAATAATTCACCTTTTGTTTTATTTTCAATTTGTGGGGTTATTATTTTTGGAGTTAAACCCGTGTTTAAAGTCTTTGCAGTATCAATTTTATTGTTTGAAACAGTAATATGCACATCTTTTGCATTTGTATTTATCACTATAGTTTTACCGCCAACACTTGTTTTAGCTACTGTTTTATTATTTGCGGTCTTAGTTGTTGTTACTTTTGCGTTTAAATCACTTTTGAGTGTTGATA
>CAYLHN010000059.1:0-11700 GCA_964383455.1 uncultured Muribaculaceae bacterium
TGTTAAAAAAGACAAAAAGCTTTTTAGTAATGCTCTTGTTATCATTCTTGATTTCATTTTTCTATTTGGTAAATGATTAAATACAAATTCCTTAATTTTGCGAGGACAAGTATATTTCATAGGTCTTTTTTGAGTATAAGAAAGATTTTTTTCTATTAAATTAATTTGCTCATTTGTAAACAATTCTTGCCACCCGTCAACAGTTGTATGCAAAGTGTTATAAAGACGCAAAAGGGAGCATTTTACAAACGGAAAATCTGTTTGCTCATATAATTTTCGCCACTTATAAACAGTCGGATTATTATATTTGTAAAATTTTTTTATTGCACTATCGCTGACAAAACCTGCTTGTTCAAGGTTTTTTGTTAAGCCGATTTCATATTTTTCGATTATTAAATTTTTATTTTCTTCTTTTTTAACAGAATTTATAAAGTCTTCAAAGACTTTAGAATTGAAAACTTTTTTCTTTAAAACAAAGAAATAGCTCTGCACATGCGGTAAATAAACATCATTAGTCCGATTTTTGATAATTTTAAACGCATACTTGTTTTTAGTTATTCCCCAAAAGTCGCAAGAATTATCTTCCATACTTAAAAAGATTTCTTTCAGAGGCTTAAAAGGCCCATAACAACTGTCATTTGCAAATATTAATTCATCACAATCATCAAGAAGATTATGTTCTTTTGCATATATAAAACCTCGTTTATAAGAACCGAAATCATATTCACTATGTTTTTTCGCAATTTTATGACAATTAAGTTTATCCAATTCATTTTTCGGTAAATCACAGCAAGAAACAAAAACTATTTCGGAACACACTTTTTTTAATTCATTAATATAAAACAGAACATAATCGTCAATTATGTTCTTTATATCAAAATGTGCGAATATTGCAATTCTGTTCATTAAAAATATTCCTTTGTCATTGCGAGCGAAGCGTGGCAATCCATATCATATAATTGTTGGATACAAATCAATCCATTCTTTGTTGAAAGAATTTATTAAATCTAACTTTTTACTGCGAGAACCACCTTTTATTTGCTTTTCTCTTAAAATTGCACTCTCGGGAGAAGAAACACATTCATAATAAACCAATCTATCCAACAAATATTTTTTAGTAAAACCATCAATTAGTTTATTCCTATGCTCATATACTCGTCTCACTAAATTATTAGTAACACCGGTATACAAGGTTCCATTCTTTTTATTTGTCATTATATAAACATAGTATTCTTTGGATTGCTTCGTCACAAAGCTCCTCGCAATGACAGTTAATACTCAATACCTTGTCTTGCCATAACACCGATATCAAAATAGTGTTTTATAGGTTTCATTTCTGTAACAAGGTGAGCCAAAGCTTTTAATTCAGGGTGGGCATAACGGCCTGTAAGAACGATTTCCAAGTTTTCAGGCTTATTTAACAATGCATCTTTAACTTCTGAAACCTTCAACATGTTCATTGCAATAGCAATATTAATTTCATCCAAAATGATAAGTTGATATTCATTGCTTTGAATAGCTTCTTTTGCAAGTTCCCAGCCTTTTTTAGCTTCTTTAAAATCTTCAAGGCAAACATTGTGAGAATAAACAACTCTGTCCATACCGCATTGAACTATATGCAAATTAGGAAACATATTTCCTGAAACAATTTCACCGTAAGAAGTAGCACTATCACCTTTAGTAAATTGTATGATGAGAACCTTCCATCCATGTCCTAATGCTCTCATAGCTAAACCTAAAGATGCGGTAGTTTTACCTTTACCATCACCTGTATAGATTTGTATATAGCCGCGTTCTAACAACTTATGCCTCCGTTGTAAATTTTCTAATTCCCAATCTAATCTGAAGTATAATGATAGTCTTTAAACTTTCTAAAGTGTAAATGTACTCATTCGAGCAATTATCGAAAATTTTGCGGGAACTAACCCCGCCTCCCAAGATTATCTGTATCTATAATATACAACAAAATATTTATAAAAAACCTTAATTTTATTGAAACATGACAATCTTTTTACATTAATTTTTGTTAAAATTGCCAAATGTTAGATGTACTCTAATTTACCCATTTTATACACTTAATTTAAAATTTTTACATAATTTTTGTTAAGATATTGTAAAAAACTATTGCATCCATGTAGGCATGGGCTTTTTGGATAATTATTGCTAAAAGTTAATAATATTGCGATTTCTACACAATTAGCCAAAATCCATGTCTGATGCATGTTTTAAAAATTTACATCATAAAATTTTCAAAATTTTTATATTAACAATATTAAGAAATATTTATGATAAAATAAAAACAAAGGAAAAAATTATGTCTAAAACAATTCTTATTACAGGTGGTGCAGGGTTTATCGGCTCACACTTATGTGAAAAATTATTAGAACAAAATAATAATGTAATTTGTCTTGATAATTTTTTTACCGGTTCAAAAAAGAACATTGAACATTTAATGGATAACAAAAATTTTGAATTAATCAGACACGACATAATTGAACCGATTTTGATAGAAGCAGATCAAATATATAATCTTGCGTGTCCCGCAAGTCCTGTACATTACCAGTATAATCCTATAAAAACAATAAAAACAAGCGTTATTGGAGTTACAAATATGCTTGGACTTGCAAAAAGGGTTAAAGCAAGAATTTTACAAGCCTCTACAAGTGAAGTTTACGGTGATCCTCTAATGCACCCGCAAAAAGAAGAATATTGGGGGAATGTTAATACTATTGGCATAAGAAGTTGTTATGATGAAGGAAAACGTGTTGCGGAAACCTTAATGATGGATTACCACCGACAAAACAACGTTGATACAAGAATTATAAGAATTTTTAATACATACGGGCCAAGAATGGCTGAAAATGATGGTCGTGTTGTTTCTAACTTTATTGTTCAGGCTTTAAAAAATGAAGATATAACAATATACGGCGACGGTTCTCAAACTCGTTCATTCTGCTACGTTGACGATTTAATAAGAGGAATGATAGCTTTAATGAACAAAGACGACTATTTTGAACCGGTTAACGTTGGCAACGATGGAGAATTTACTATAAAAGAGCTGGCAGAACTTGTTATTGAACTTACAAATTCAAATTCAAAAATTATTTATAAAGAACTGCCATCTGATGACCCTGTAAAACGTAAACCTGACTTGAGTAGAGCTAAAACGCTTTTGGGTTACGAACCAACAGTTAAACTACGCGATGGACTGCAAAAAACTATCGAATATTTTGCAGAGATACAAAAATGCAAATAGAACTACTTGCTCCTGCAAAAAATAAAGAATGTGCAATATCTGCAATAAATTACGGTGCTGATGCCGTTTATATAGGTGCAAATTCTTTCGGTGCAAGACAAAACGCGTCTAATAATATTGATGACATAAAAGAAATTGTTGATTATGCGCATAAATTTTATGTAAAAATATACTGCACAGTAAACACTATTCTTGATGATATTGAAATTTTAAAAGCGGTTGAACTTATAAAAAAACTTTATAAAATTGGGGTTGACGGCATAATAATTCAGGATATGGGGCTTTTAGAACTTGCCATTCAGGGTAAATTACCACCTGTTCCTTTATTTGCAAGTACTCAATGCGATAACAGAAATTCAGAAAAAGTAAAATTCTTTGATGAAATTGGAATACCTCGTGTAATTCTTGCACGGGAATTATCTTTAAACGAAATTAAAAATATATGTGATAATACAAAAACAGAAATAGAAACATTTATTCACGGCGCATTGTGCGTAAGTTATAGCGGACAATGTTATTTAAGTCAGACAATTGGCGGGCGCTCAGCAAACAGAGGTGAATGCGCTCAACCATGCAGAAAAAAATATACCCTAATTGATGATAACGGAAATATTTTAGCTGAAAACAAACATTTATTATCATTAAAAGATTTCAATGCTTCGGAACACATAGAAGAACTTATAAAAGCAGGTGTTTCATCTTTTAAAATAGAAGGAAGATTAAAAGACGAAAATTACATAAAAAATATTGTTGCATATTATAGAGAAAAACTTGATAAATTATGTAAAAAGACATCTTCAGGAAAAGTATTTTTAGATTTTAAACCGGATGCAAATAAGTCTTTTAATCGTGGTTTTACAGATTATTTTCTCAAAAACAGAGGTGAAATTTTTAACTTTGAAACCCCAAAATCAATCGGCGAAAAAATCGGTAAAATTGAATTTGTCGGAAAAAATTATTTTGTAATAAAAAATCACAAACTACACGCACAAGACGGCCTATATTTTAACGGTTACGGATGTCTTGTGAACAGGGTTGAAGGAGACAAAATTTATCCAAACAAAATGGATAACATAAAAACAGGTTTAACGGTTTATAGGAATCAAGATATTGAATTTGAGAAAATTTTAAAAAATTCAAAAACAAAACGACAAATAGGCGTTAATATTCAAATCTTTGACCACAAAATTACGGCTCTTGACGAAGACAAAAATTATTCGGAAATAAACATAGATTTTGAAGAAATTGCGCAAAATCAAGAAAAAATGGCTGATAATTTTACAAAACAGCTTCAAAAAACAGGAGAAAGTGATTTTTATTGCAAAAATATCGAAATAAATTCTAAAAATTTACCATTTTTACCTGTTTCTAAAATTAACGAACTTCGTAAAAATTTATTTGAAAAATTAATGCAGGAAAGACTAAAAAACTATAAGCGTCAGGAGCAAAAGCCTTTAAAATATTCAAATTTTCCTGTAAAAGAAATGGATTTTAAAGCAAATGTTCACAATAAATATGCAAAAGAATTTTATGAAAAATGCGGATGCAAAATAGTTGAAAAATCAATTGAAAGCGGTACTTCAACAAAAGAAAAACCTATTATGACAACAAAACATTGTCTTAAATATGCTTTTAATCTTTGCAAAAAGCCTATTAATTTATTTTTAATTGACGAAAAAAATAAAAAATATAAACTCAAATTTGATTGTAAAAATTGCCAAATGCAGATATTTACTTATGAATAAATTCTATACATCATCAGCATCGCGAATTGAAACTGTTTTTAAACCATCGATATGTTCAACTTCTTTATATAAATATTGAACCGGATTATTAGCCGCAACACTTATAACTGCAACTATTTTTGCATCATTCTCTCCATCATAGTCGACTTTTTTTATTTCGTTTAAATTAGGAAATTCTTTTATTATATAATTCTGAACATCATTTACATTGCATTTATCACATTTTAAAGATAATCTTAAACGTTTATTTTTAATCTTTCTTTTTGATAATATTTTTTGTTCAATCCATTTTATCCATATTAGAACAAGAACACTTAATAACGTTGCAACAACAGCAATATGGTATTGTCCTGTACCGCACGCCATACCGATACCTGCAGCTATCCAAAGAGTTGATGCTGTTGTAAGCCCGTGAACAGAAGAACCGTTTTTCATAACAGTACCTGCACCTATAAAACCGATACCGGTAACTATTTGTGCAGCTATACGAGCAGTATCTCTTATCCCTGTCGCTTGGTCTAAAACGACATTATCACCAATAGCAAATGTCGGAAATCCGTATATTGAAAGCAAAGTAAATACACAAGAACCTAAACATACAAAAATATGTGTCCTAAGTCCTGCCTGCTTGTTTGTCAATTCTCTTTCCAAACCTAACATAAAACCTAAAATTACTGCAGATATTAAACTTATTGTATAATTAATCATTTTTCACCTATCTTGTTTTACTTTTCGGATCTAATATGTCTCTTATTGTATCACCTATTAAATTAAATGCTAATACTGCAACAAAAATTAAAAATCCCGGTGTCAATAACCACGGTCTATAAAGAATGTTAATATATTCCTGAGCTTCCTTAAGCATATTACCCCAACTTGCATCAGGCTGTTGAATACCTAAACCCAAAAAACTTAATCCGCTTTCAGATAAAATATACCCCGGAACGGATAAAGTCATCGCAACAATCACATAACTTGTTGTTTGAGGAAGTATTTCTTTTAAAATTATTCTCAAATCAGAAGCTCCTGCCATCTTTGCTGATTTAACAAAATCCTGATTTTTTATAGACAGAACCATACCTCTGACAACCCTTGCAAATCCTGCCCAGCCAATAAGCGCAAGAATTACAACTATTAAAATTAATCTCTGAGTACTTGTCATATTAGAAGGAAGTATCGCAGCTAAAATTATCAACAAATAAAAACTCGGAATTGACATTACCGCCTCTGCAAATCTCATCATCAGCATATCAACTTTCCCGCCAAAGTACCCTGAAATACCGCCGTAAAGCAATCCTATCGGGAATAAGACAAACAACGCAAGAAAACCTATTGTCATGGAAATTCTTCCGCCGTAAAGCAGCCTTGAAAATACATCTCTTCCGTTTATATCACCGCCCAAAAGATATAACCTTCCGTCATTTTCAACAGTTACAAATCGTAATTTCATAGGAAATATACCTAAAAACATATATTCTTCTCCACTCGAAAAGAATTGAAGATAATATTTTTTACTTCTGTCTAATTTAAATACAGTCTGCATTAAATCAGTATCATATGTTCTTTTGTAATTGTAAGTATACGGACGTGATAATTTACCGTTTTCATCAATTGTAAAAACAGGTGACGGCGGTACATAAGATAGTTCTCTATCAGTGTAATTCATTGAATATGGTGCTAAAAATTCAGCAAAAAACAGGCATAAATAGATAAAAAGCAAAACAAAAAATGCTATTGTTGCGAATTTATCTTTGAATATTCCTTTTAAGATATCTTTAATCATGCCTGTCACCTCACGCCTTAGCCCTAATTCTAGGGTCAGTAAGTATAAGAAGAATATCTGCAATCAAATTGCCGACAACAAGCATAATTGCCCCTATCATCAATGATGCCATAACAAGATTAATATCAGACTTTAATACTGCTTCTAATATCAGCCTGCCAAGTCCGGGATATTGAAAAACAAATTCTGTCAAAGCCGCACCGGATAATAAACCTGAAAACTCAAATCCTAACAAAGTTATCATAGGATTAACAGCATTTCTTAAGGCATGTTTAAATATAACTTTTGTTTCACTCAAACCTTTTGCCCGAGCAAATTTAACATAATCACTATCAAGAACATCAAGCAAATTTGCTCTCATCTGACGCTGAAGTCCTGCAAGTGATATTGTAAATAACACTGTAACAGGCAAAACTAAGTGATGCGCTATATCAAAAAACTTTTGAATAAAATTCATATCATCAAAATTGTATGAGGTAAGCCCGCCAACAGGGAACCACCCCGATTTAACCGCAAAAATTAATAATAAAATAGCAAAAAAGAACGAAGGAATTGCCATTCCGATACTTGTCAAAACGGTTAAAACCCTGTCAAAAGGAGTTTTCCACTTAACTGCAGCAAGAACACCCAATGGAACCCCAACAGACCAAGTCAGAAATATAACCACAAGAGTCAAAAGCAATGTATTTGGAATTCTTTCCGCTAACTTTACGGAAACTTTTTCTCCGGTTGTAGTAACCCCCAAATCACCTCTAACAAAACCTTTTGCCCATAACAAATATTGAATCGGTAAAGGTTTATCAAGTCCCATACGCTGTTCTTCAGCTTTTAAAGTTTCTTTCGATATTGAAGGATTTAATTTTAATTCTGCAAGCGGATCAACAGGACTCAGTCTGATTATAAAAAAACTTATTAACGATACCAAAATTAATAACGGAATCGTCTGCAATATTCTTTTTAAAATATAAAATAATAGTTGCATTAATCTTTGTCCTCATAGATTTCTTCAATATTATATGTTATACCCATCAATGGCGACGGATAAATATTTTTAAATTTCTTTCTTAATGCCACAATTCTGACAGGGGAATACAAATAAATTATAGGCTTTTCATCATAAATTATTTGTTGATATTCATCATATAAAGATTTTCTTTCTTCAAATTTTGTTTTCAAAGCAGCTTTTTCAAAGATTTCATCAAGTTTTTTTTCAAAAGGCAAAACATATTTTGATTGAGAATCTTCTGTTCTCTGATTAAACAAGTGCAAAGAACCGTTTGAATACCAAACATTTTTTCCGTCATGCGGTTCAAGCGGAGAACCTGTAAGTCCCATTATAATCATATCCCAATCAAAAGTTGTTGTCATTTTATTAACAAGAGTATTAAATTCAATAGGCTTATAGTTTACCTTCATTCCTAAATCTTCTAAGTCTTGTTTAACCATAACGCCTATTGCTTCTCGCTCGGTATTACCTGCATTTGTATATAAATCGAATTCTACTCTGTTTCCAAACCTGTCATACAAATTGCCTTTACTCAATAGAAAATTACTTTTTTTCAATAGTTCTTTTGATTTTTCGAGGTCTCTATCATGCCCTTTAATATTTTTATTTAAGAAGACAGAATTTAAACTTTCTGCTGTAAACAACGGTTTTGCAAGTCCGTTTGCGATATTTTGAACCATATTTTTTCTGTCTATTGCGTAATCTATTGCAGCTCTGAAATTTTTATCACTAAACCAAAATTGTTTTTCAGGTGATACATAATATTTTCCCTCACTGTTTTTACGATTGTTTAAATTCAACGCAACAAACATTGTCCCTGTATCAGGCCCCAGGTTGTAAATTTTATAATCAGAATTAGCCTCTTTTAATTTGTAAGGGGCTACATTTGAACCTCTGAGTGATATAATATCAATTTCGTGGCCTTCAAATTTCAGTATTTCATTATTTAAATCACCTACAATTAAATATACAACTCTATCTAAATAAGGTAATTTATTATTATTTTTATCTATCATGTAATAATTCGGATTTCTTTCAAAAACTACTCTTTGTGCAGCTTTATATTCTTTTAGTCTGAAAGCGCCGCTGGTTACAAATTGTTCAGGCGGAGTATTTGTAGAATAGAACATATCAAATTCTTTTAGACCCTTTTTTGTAATAGGTTCAAAAATATGTTTTGGTGCAATTTGAGCGGACATAAGCCTTACAAATGGTGAAAATGGTTTAGAAATTTGAAATTTTACTGTATAATCATCAATTTTACTTACAACAGGTAATTTCCCGTCAATTATAACAGCGTCTCTGGTTGAAGTGTTTCCTAAACCTGCAAGAATTATATTATTCCAAGTAAACACAACATCGTCCGCAGTAATTGGTTTACCGTCAGACCAATTTACACCTTTACGCAAATGCACAAAATAAGTCATACCGTCTTTTGTTTCGTACGATTTTGCTAATTTCGGAATAACTTTACCGTCTTTCGGTGAAGTTGTAAAAAGACTGTCAAACATTAACCCTGCCATTGATGAAGAAGTTGCATCTTTTGATGTAAATGGATTAAATGTTTTAGGGCCTTCTCCAATAGTGCTTTCAATTAATTCTCCGCCAAATTTACCGACATTTGCCTGCGATTGCAAGTAATCAACGCCATCTATGGTTATATTTTTAGCATCCTGCGGAAATTCAAAATTTTCTTCGGTTTTTAAAATAACATGTTCAGAAGATACTTCATCCGATAAAATATCTTGCCTTACGCAAGCTTTTAAACATAGCATTAAAAATATTATTATTAAAACAATCCATAAAATACGTTTCATAATAATAAATCTAACACAAAAGCATTTATTTTTTTATAACCCGATATGTTAATTTACAGATTAAAAAACAATTATTCATAATGAGCATAAGCATATGCATTGAACTTCATTGAACCATACATAAATCTTAAAACATTATTGCCCAAATCTTCAACTTTTATAAAATTAATTTCATTTTGGTTGAAATCGTCTTCTGTTTCAACAGCAGGAATTTTACCCACAACATTGTATGCCTGACAAAGATTTAAATAAACTTTGCCGTTAACTTTTGAACCTATAACCTTATAGTGTCCCACAGGAACTATAGCATTAGGAAGTTCTAAAGGAACTGTAAGATTAAGTAATGGATATTGCTCATCAAATTTGCTAAGAAAATCACTTTCCGTTCCACCTCCGTCACTATCTCTCATTAAAGACTGTCCTGCTCTTTTTTGAGCTCTTAACTTTTTTGCATTTTTTCTTTTTTCTAATTCGTTGACAATTTTTTCATAATCGGCATTTTTAATAATTTTTTGTCCGTCCCAAGCGTTTTCGACTTCCGATAATGTGCTCCAGTCTTTTCCGCCGTCAAATTCATCCGCAAAGCTTGCCGATGTAAACAAAAACATTATTAAAAGTAATCCGATAAATTTATTTCTCATACTTTTAATATAATGTTTTTTACAAAAAAGTAAATCTTATTTTATTAAATTTACTCCGAAAAGATTAAATTTATAGTGTCAATGTATAAATTTCATTTTAAAAAAGTCGGACGAGGTATAAATTTATCTCGTCCGCTTTAATCCGTGCCAAAAAAACGGCTCTGCGTAATCACAGAATAACTGCACGGGAATCTCTAAAATATTGGGAGTGGTTTGCTTTTATAATTTAACTTTTTTATATGTGTTTTACATTCTTCTTTGGCGTAAAAATTATCCTTTATTTATTACTCTTTTGTCTAATGAAAAATTTAATAATATTCGGCAATATCAAACATAAAGAGGTAAAAATGGCTATAACTATTTTGATTTTTGACTATAAAAAAGCAGAAGAAAATTTTTTCAAAAAAAACAGGTTAGACGATTATGATATACATTTTTTTGAAGAAAGTCTTAACGAAACAACTGTAAACAATCTTCCTGAAAATTTATTGGAAGAAACAACAGTCGTAAGCGTGTATTTAACTTCAAATATCAGCGATGAAGTTCTGAAAAAATTTTCAAATCTAATGATTTTATCCACAAGGTCCGCAGGGTATGAACATATTAATATTCAAGAATGCTGTAACAAAAGAATAAAAGTTTTGAATGTAGAAAATTACGACAGCAAAGCAATAGTACAATACAATTTCGGACTTATGATTACACTTATAAGAAAAATTCTTATAGCAGAACGAGATGTTAGAGAATTTCATTTTGAATATAGCAGTTACATAGGCAGAGAGCTTGATAAACTTACAATAGGCATAATTGGTACAGGAAACGTCGGCTCTGAAATGTGCAGAATAGCAAACGCTTTCGGCATGAAAATATTAGCTTTAGATATTCGTGAAAATAAAGAATTAATTGAAAAATATAACGTTACTTATACAGATAAAATAACTCTTTTAAAAAATTCTGATGTTATTTCATTACACGTTCCTTTAACAGAACACACAAAAGAAATGATTTCTAAACGCGAATTTGCAATAATAAAACCTTCTGCAATTATACTTAATCCTTCAAGAGGAGAACTTATAAACACAGTAGATTTATATGATGCGATAGTAACAGAAAACCTTGCAGGCGCAGGATTAGATGCAATGGAATGTGAAGAAATAGCTTTTAACACTCACAATATGACATCAAAAGTTAAAGAATCAAATTTGGAATGTATTTCAAAAGTTTTTTTAACCCGACGTCTTGCTCAGCTTGATAACGTAATTGTAACCCCTCGTGTTGCATACAGCACTCAAGATTCAATTGACAGAATTCTTGAAACTACCTTTAAATCAATAGAAGATTGCATACAAGGAGGTCATACAAATCAGGTTAATTGATTCGTATGACCTTCTCTTATTAATATATTCAAATGTTTAATTAAACTTCAACAAAAAGTCTTCTGCCGACAATATT
>CAYLHN010000060.1:0-9285 GCA_964383455.1 uncultured Muribaculaceae bacterium
TGTTCGCAGCTTGTAGCGTGCATTTTAATGCACGAAAATTCCTTAGTAACTTAGTATCTTTTCTCAACGGTGCAAAAAATTGCACCGCTATATTGAGGCACCCTAAGGCATATACCATTCAATCATTGGTTTTTTATTTTTAAATTCAACACCGAAGTCTTTGCTGTATTCTTCACTTGTCAGATAGTTATATCCGGCCTTAAAACCTAAAGGACGCTCTTTGTAATTACCTTGTTCAACTTTTTCTTCAGAAATTTCATTTGTATCAGGATTAAAAACTTTTGAGTAACTAAGACCTTCATAAGCACAAAACGGAACATTTATCTTACCTGAAGAATCTTCAATCATTAAACCGAAAGATCTGCAAATAACTCCCCTGTATTGATAAACAGAACAAACCTCATCAAATAAAAAAGGGCAATCATATTTAAAAACTTCGCCTTTAAAATTCTTTTTTTGCTCAAGTATTTCGTTAATACGATTGTCAATTATCTCTTGTTTTTCTTTGTCTAATTTCATATAACCTGACAATAAATACATCATTTTTATTTCAGAATAATGAAATTGACCGCCTTTACAACATTTTCCGCAGCCTTTATCACAACACAAATATTCTTTTTGTTTATCAAAAAGTTTATCCAGCTCGTTTTGCACAAATTGCAAATATACAGCATAATTGCTTAAATGTGTAATTTTATCCATAAAAACTTAAATTAATTATCTATTATGCAATTTCTTCTTTTAATTTTTTATCTTTTTTGCTTGGTAATTGAATTAATTCGGCTACGTCAGTTTTATTACGATTTTCCACCATATCTTTTGTTATTTTGAAAACTTTGATATCATCTTTTGTCGGAACATCATACATAACATCAAGCATAATTTCTTCAACAATAGAGCGTAAAGCTCTTGCACCTGTTTTACGCTTAATAGCTTCTTTTGCAATTTCTTCAATTGCGTCAGGTTCAAATTCCAAATCAACACCATCCATTTCAAGTAAGCATTGATATTGTTTGATAATCGCATTTTTAGGCTCTGTCAAAATCATTTTCAATGTTTTTTCATCTAAAGCATCAAGAACCGCATATACCGGAATACGACCTATAAACTCAGGAATTAAACCAAATTTCAACAAATCTTCAGGCTGCAATTTTTTCAACATTTTTGATTCTTGAAGTTCTTTTTCAGCTTTAGTTAAAGCGGGTTTTGCGCCAAATCCTAAGGATGTACCATCATCTGCACGTCTTTCAACAATTTTGTCTAACCCAACAAATGCACCGCCGACTATGAATAAAATGTTACTTGTATCAATTTGAATAAATTCTTGATGAGGATGTTTTCTTCCGCCTTGAGGAGGAACGTTTGCAATTGTACCTTCAATCATTTTCAATAAAGCTTGTTGAACACCTTCACCTGATACATCACGAGTAATAGACGTATTTTCAGATTTTCTTGCAATTTTATCAATTTCATCAATATAAATAATACCTGTTTCAGCCTTTTGAGCGTCGTATTCGGCATTTTGATATAATCTTAACAAAATATTTTCAACATCATCACCAACATAACCTGCCTCAGTTAAAGTTGTCGCATCTGCAACTGCAAACGGAACATCTAACAATTTTGCAAGTGTTTGAGCTAATAAAGTCTTACCACTACCTGTAGGACCTACAAGTAATATATTTGATTTTTGAATTTCTACAGGATTTTTTTCTTTATTAGTTTTATTGTGTCTTAAACGTTTATAGTGATTATAAACTGCTACAGCAAGCACTTTTTTAGCATCATCTTGTCCAACAATATGCTCATCCAAATATGCTTTTATCTCGTGAGGTTTTGGTATAGATTTTTCATCTTTACCTGCACCTTTTTCTTTAGATGACGCATCTTTTTCTTTACCTTCAAAAAATTCTTCATCTAAAATTTCATTACAAAGTTCAACACATTCGTCGCAAATATAAACTTCAGGACCTGCGATTAATTTTTTAACCTGATCTTGAGTTTTTCCGCAAAATGAACATTTTAATCTGCTATCATCGTGCTTTGCCATTACAATCTCCTATTTTACAGCATCTCTTGAAACAACTTTATCAATCATACCGTATTCCAAAGCTTCTGCCGGTGTCATTATGTAATCACGGTCGGTATCTTTTTCGATTTTTTTGATTGATTGACCTGTATTTGATGCTAAAATTTCGTTTAATGATTTTTTAATTCTGATAATTTCAGCTGCCTGAATTTCAATATCAGTAGCTTGACCTTGAGCTCCACCTAAAGGCTGGTGAATTAAAACTCTTGAATGAGGTAAAGCCATACGTTTACCTTTTGTACCTGAAGATAACAAGAATGCACCCATTGACGCTGCTTGACCTAAACAAATCGTTGAAACATCAGCTCTTATGTGCTGCATTGTATCATATATTGCAAAACCTGCTGTTACAGAGCCTCCGGGACTGTTAATATATAACATAATATCTTTTTCAGGATTTTCACTATCAAGTAATAACAATTGTGCTACAACTAAATTAGCAACCATATCGTCAATTTGTGTTCCCAAAAAGATAATTCTTTCTCTTAACAATCTTGAAAAGATATCGAAAGAACGTTCACCTCTGCTTGATTGTTCAATTACTACAGGTACAAAACTCATTTTTATTTCCTTTCTTACACTTATATTATAATCACTTTTTTATTCTGCATCATTTGTTTTTTTTGCAGATTTCTTTTTTTCTGTTTTTGGCGCAACATAATTCATTGTGTTATTTTCAACCAAAAATTCAGTAACTTTTTCACTTAAAATTTGTTGTGAAATAGCACTTAACATTGTCGGATTCATTGCAAGCTGTTTCATAACTTCAGATTTATCCAATCCGTATGAATTTTGCATTTCAGCAACTTTTGACTGCATATCATTTGAATCAATATGAATATCTTCCAATTTAGCTATTTTATCAATAACCAATGTGTTTTTTATTCTTTTCAATGCATCTTCTTGAGTAGATTTAAGAATTTCTTCTTCACCTTGTTGTTCAACTGCCTGTTCATATGTAAAACCTTGTTGTGCAAGACGCTGCTTATATTCTTCCAACAACATATTTTGCTCACGTTCTATCATAGAAGGCTGAATTTCAATTTCAACAGTTGAAAGTATTTTTTCAAATACTGCAAGTTCTGCAGAACGTCTGTCTCTTGATTCTTTATCTTTTTGCAAGAAATCTTTAATATCTTTTTCTAAAGCTTCCACTGAGTCAAAACCGATTTTTTTAGCAAATTCTTCATTTAATTCAGGTTTAACCTTTTGTTTTATTTCATGAATTTTTATTTTAAATATTGCAGGAGCATCTGCTAATTTTGCTTCATGATATGTTTCAGGGAATTTAACGTTGATATCAAATTCTTCATCTACATTATGACCTACAAGCTGTTCGGCAAAACCCGGAATAAATCTTGAATTTGCAAGGTCTAATGTATAATTTTTTCCGTCACCATGTTCAATTTTTTCACCGTCTTCGGTAAAACCTTCAAAATCAAATTTAACTAAATCATCTTCTTTTGCAGGTCTGTCAACAACAACTTCGTATGTTACAGCTCTGTCTAACATATTTTGCAATGATTTTTCATATGCATCATCAGGGATGACATATTCTTCGACATCAACAGTTAAGCCTTTATATTCTTTAAGTTCAAATTCAGGTCTGACTTCAACTTTAGCAGTAATTTTTAAATCTTCACCAACATTAAAATCATAAGAATCGACTGTTGGTTGAGAAATTACATCCAAATCATTTTCTTTTATTGCTTGTTGAAAAACTTTTGGTAACAAGCTTTCTAATGCTTCGTATTTAATTCTTTCAGCACCGACGTGTTGCTCTACAACATTTCTTGGAGCCTTACCGCGTCTGAATCCGGGGATGTTAATATGCTGAGATATTCTCATTGATGCTCTGTTATAAGCATCTACTGCATCTTTTGCCGGAAATTCAATGTTCATTTTTACTACATTGTTTTTTTCTTTTTCTAATTCTATTTTCATAATTTTATCCTTATATATCTTCAACAAGATTATACCAAGAAAAGATTATATGTAAAGTTGTTAACATTCTGTGGTAAAATATTTTCGGGTCATTTTATGAAGAAAATAATTGAAAAAGCAAAAATTACTCATAATATTAACAAAGAAGACTTAATTACACTTTTGTCTAAAAATGAATATGACAAACTTATTTTCGATACTGCAAATGAAGTAAGAACAAAATATATTGGCAATGAAGTTCATTTAAGAGGACTAATTGAATTTTCAAATATTTGCAAATGTTCCTGCAAATACTGCGGACTCAGAAAAGACAATTCTAAACTTGAACGCTATAGGCTTTCGGAAGAAGAAATAATTGATTTTGCAAAAAAAGCAAGCGAATATGGATATAAAACGGTAGTTTTACAATCAGGAGAAGACTCTTATTTTTCTGCTGAAAGAATGTGTAAAATAATAAAAGAAATTAAAAACTTTGATTTAGCACTTACGTTGAGCATAGGTGAAAAAACTTATGAAGAATACAAGGCTTACAAAGAAGCAGGCGCAGACAGGTATCTTTTAAGAATTGAAACTACTGACGAAAAACTTTATAAACAAATGCACCCGAATATGAGCTTTGAAAACCGTATAAGATGTTTAAAAGATTTAAAAAAACTTGGTTACGAAGTCGGAAGCGGCTGCTTAGTCGGCCTGCCAAATCAAACTTTAGAATCTTTAGCGGATGACATATTATTTTTTAAAGAAATTGATGCAGATATGATTGGTATCGGCCCATTTATACTAAATCCGAACACCCCTTTATGCAAGGAAAAAGGAGGAACTTTTGAACTTGCACTTAAAGTTATGGCATTAACAAGAATACTAATGCCAACTATAAATATCCCTGCAACAACTGCAATGGAAACTTTAAACCCAAACGGAAGAATAATTGCACTTCAGTCAGGTGCAAATGTTGTTATGCCTAATGTAACAGAAGGTGATTACAGAAAAAAATATGAAATTTACCCGGGAAAAATATGTATTAACGATACTCCAAATCATTGCAGAAATTGCATTGAAGGAAAAATAAAATCAATTGGCAGAACAATTTCAACAGACTATGGATTTCACAAAAAATAATCATAAAAAAAGACCGCTGCAGCGGTCTTTTTTTTATTTAAAACTTTTAACTACATGCTTTTTACGCTTGCATTAAAATCTTCACTGCAATGTTTCATTTGAGCGTCAATCATTGCCAATTGTGATTGATAATGAAGCAATTGCTGATCAAGTTTCTTTTCAAGCAAGTGCAATCTTTGTTTTCTTGCTTCTAAATTTTTCAACACTGTACTATCAGCACTCAAATCTGTACCTGCATTAACAAGCTGAGCATTCTGAGAGGCTAAATCAGCTTTTGCTTGAGTAACCAAATCTATTTTATAAGTTAAGTCAGATCTTTGTGACTGTAGTGTGAACATTCTTAAAGATGATGTTAGTAAACCCATTTTTTTAGTCCTTATCTTGTTTGATCAAAATTCTTTCCTTTAAGGAAATTATGTTGATTGTTTTCTGCGATTAGAGTTTCCATTCTGTTTAACTGGTATCTGTGATAATTTACCCTGTATTGAGCCATTTTTAGTTTTTTTCTAACTGTCAAGGCTTCTTTAATACCTGATACTATATCATTTGCCATTGCTTGTATAGGATTTTTCTTGATGAAATAATTCCTTGTATAAGCCAGGAAATTCTTGAATCTTTTAAGGTTTGTCTGTAAAGCTTCAACTTGGAGCATACGCCCTCCTTTGTTACTTTATAGATTGCCTTACATATTTAAAAACATGTTTTCACTTTTTATTGCCTGCTTTTTAGCATGTTTGTAACATGTCTTAATCATGCTTTACAATCTATTTTATCTCCCGTGATACTCAAAAAAACAATGTTTTTTTTCATATCCGAGTATTTTATCGGCACAGATTTTTCAAACTTTAGGGTTTGATGGATTTTTTTATACAAATTGTAATAAAAGTTTACAATGTACGACAAAGTCCTTATAAATATGTTATTTATAAAGACCTTGTATATTATCATTCTTAAATAAGTGCGCAATTCCATAATTTATTACTATAAGTTTTGGATAGCCTTTGAATCGGAATCCATACCTTCTTTCAACATTTTTCTAACGATTTCACCTTGAGTATCAAGCATTTTGCAAACTGTTTCAATGTTTCTTACTTTGTTTGATAGGATTGTGTCGGCATTTGACAAGATGTTTGCAGAAACATTTTGATAAGCTGCCAATGCTGCTGATGACGTACCTTGCATCAAGTTACCCGCAACGATAGCCGGTAAACCGTATTCACCTAAATAAGGAGCTGCGGCTGTTAAGATACCGCCCCATCCTGAAACAAGTCCTGCAACAGGCATTACCACATTTTGCATTCCCAGACCGTAACCGTTTGCAGTACCAACACCATAGGCAGTAGCACTTGCAATATCCGCAATACCGCCTAAGGCAGAAGCACCACCGGTTACAACACCTTCAGCTTTTCCAAAACCTGATAACAAACCATCAGTTATTGAAGCTGCACCGCCTGTAGAAAAACCGCTCAAAGATATTCCTGCAGCACCGCTTGGGAAACCTGAGTAATTACCTAAATTACCAATACCGAATGCTGAAGATGTACCGTTTACTTGCGCTGTTGAACCTGTTATCGGTGACCAGTATGAAGTACCGGGAATGTTAAATGAATCAGTACCGCCCATTACACTCATAAAAGAGGATGGAGCAAATAAGCTTGCAAGTTTATATAACGCACCGCCTGCTAATTCAAAACCTGTTCCTGAACTTGCAGAACCTGATACGGTTAAATCTCTTAATCGGTCGTAAGTTTCGTATAATTGAACCTTTGCATCACTTGATGCAGATCCGAATTTATTTGCTATTACTAATAAACTATCGTTTTTGTATGACATAATTTTAACCTCGTGGTTTTTGGATTGTTACCAAACTTGACTTTATCAACTGCAAGTGTGTGTTTAAACACACTTGCAATTTTCTTACTGAGCTTACTAATAAATTGATTAATAAGCCCAAACTTATTATTTGAATGTACCGAATGTAGATTCCACGTTCTTTTGAAGAACGCCTTTTACGGCATCCATTTCGGTTGTAAGAGCTTTTTGCTCTGTTTCTAATTGTTTTAATCTCAATTCAAGAGTTCTGTCTTGTTCTTGGATTAATGATGTTTTTGCGTTGATATCAGACATTTGTTTTTCATATTTTGTTAAATCATAATTGTACTGATTCATCGCATCGTTGTATGCTGCTTGGTTAGTTGTTTCTTCAGCCTTCAAGTTAAATTTTGTGCTCATATTTTTCAATTTAATATTTGCATAACGTCCTGAACCTGAAGCATCATCCATTATTGCATAATCTGTTGATGTTATAACTTCATCCAAGTTTGTTGCATAATAGTGAGTTAATGAAGGTTGGAAATCCATATTAGAAGAAATAGAATATTCCGGTTCTTCGTGTTTTGATTTATTCCAGCAATCGTCTAACTCAGCCTTGGTTGTATAATATACATTACCATTCTTTTCGTATCTGTATACTTCACCAGCTTTAAACATTTCTTGAGTAATTCCGCCATCTTTACCAAAATCGTTAATAATTTGCTTGATAGCTTCCTGGTCAACCAAACTTGTATTAGCATCATCCGGCAAACATACTTTTGCTTCTGAATTACCTAATTTGTATGCTGAAGTTGTAGTTTCTGTAATTCCGTTAAATGCAATGCCTGTTGCACTAGCGGTCGAATTAAATGCACCATAAACAACTTGCTCATTACCTTCACCATCAGTGTAAGTGTAAGAGAACAATTTTTGACCTGTAGGTAATTCATCAAGGTTATTTGCCTGCAAATACTTACTGATAGTGTCCTCATCGGTAACTTCTGTTACGTTAACAGTGGTACCGCCAATTGAAAATTCTCCAGAACTTGAATCGTAATCAATTGATTTAGCCACAGTTGTGTCCGGACTGTAAGTTGTAGTATCAATTCTTTGTACCTGAGGATTTGAGTTAGTAGATTCAACACCTTTGTAAACAGTAGTCAAAGTTTTGTATGTTACTAACTTGTTGTACTCAGTGCCATCTGTTTCTTTTTGGTCTACAGACTGCATATCAGTAATAGTATAATTGTTAATACCATCACTAAATGAGTAAGTAAGTGTTGTGTAATCCGTAATACTTGGAACTGTTGGTATTGATAAACCTAACATTTGGTTCCAAAGTGCTGCAGATTGGTTACCAAGAGCAGTACGCGCTTGGTTAATTTGTTGACCTTCGTATTCTACGTTGGTTTTTCTTGCGGTAAGACCTAAATATCTTGCCTGTGATGCTGCCATGCCCATAGTGTCTTCTCCTATCTTTATAAACTGCTAATAACTTTTTCGAGTTTACTCTCTTTTCTTATTTAATGACATTTGTCTAAAAGTCAATAATATTCATGATTATTATACGGTAGGTTTACATTTTTTTACATAAGAACAGGGTAAATTTCATACATTTATATTAGATTTTTCTATGGTAATTCCTACATGTATATTAAATATATTTTTATAACATAGCTTTGTTATATTTGTAGTAAAACATATAAATTGACATATAAATATAGTCCGAGCTATAATAAAATTATAGTGTTTATTACACGCAGATTTTAAAGGTAGGGACGGATGAGAAAGAACAATATTTTGCTCTTATTAGAGGACAAAACAGAAGATTATGCTGATCGTGTAGCATTAGGTATTAAAACTGCTTACGGATGGAATGAATTTACTTACAAAGGAATTGGTTTATTATCAAGAAAAGTTGCAAGTTATTTAATTAATGAAATTGGAATTCAAAAAAATGATAAAGTTGCAATTTTATCAGAATCAAAACCTGAATATGGTGCATGCGTGTTTGCATCAATTCTTTCAGGCGGAACAACAGTTCCTTTAGATATAAAACTTACTAAATATGAATTAATTTCAATTCTTTCTGACTGTAAACCAACAATAATGTTTACATCACAACAATACGTTGAAAAAGCATTGGATATTCAAAAAGAAGTTGATTCAATAAAACACATTGTTGTCATGGATGAACCAAGCTACAACATGACATTACCAAGCATTTATACAATTAATGCAAATGTTAATTGTAAATGGCGACACAGAAGTTCTAAATCAACGGCATTTATTATTTATACTTCAGGAACAACAGGCAACCC
>CAYLHN010000060.1:9295-11368 GCA_964383455.1 uncultured Muribaculaceae bacterium
AGGAGACATCACCAGTAGCTCCACTTTGACCAGCACTACCGCCGCAAACTTTAGACAACAGGCAACCCTAAAGGGGTTGAAATATCTTTCAGAAACATGATTGCTCAGTTGAAAGATATGGAAGAAATATTCCCATATTTCTTGAACATGAATGAAAAAATTCCTGTATTATCAATTTTACCGATGAATCACTTATTTGAATTAACTGTAGGTTTTTCAGTATTCTTATATTGGGGACTTTCTGTGTACTACACTCAATCATTAAAACCAAAAGATATTTTAATGATTATGAGAGAAAAACAAGTAAAATTCATGATTGTAGTACCGGCTTTCTTAAAATTACTCAAAGCGGGTATTGAAAGTGAAGTTAATGCAAATCCTGTTGCAAAAAGAGTATTCCCTATAATGTTTAATATTGCAAGATTAATTCCTTGCATGAAGATAAGAAAAATGATTTTCAAAAAAATTCACAACAACTTTGGCGGAAACTTTAACGGTTGTATTTCAGGCGGTGCGCCTATTGATAAAAATGTTGCAAATTTCTTTGAAACAATAGGTATAAAAATTTACGCAGGATACGGATTATCAGAAACAAGCCCTGTTGTATCAGTAAACTACGATAAACGTAATGATTACTCTTCTGTAGGAAAACCTTTTAGCAGTTTTGAATGCAGAATTGATAAAGAAACAGGCGAAATTCAATTAAAAGGCCCTTCAGTAATGAAAGGTTACTATAATCAACCTGAATTAACGGCAGAAACAATTGATGCAGACGGATGGCTACACACAGGTGATATCGGACATCTTGATTCTGACGGACACATTCACATTACAGGCAGAATTAAAAATATGATTGTACTTTCAGGCGGTAAAAAGGTATTCCCTGAAGAAGTTGAAGCAGTGTTGGAAAAAAGTGAACACTTTGCTGATGTATGCATAATGGGCTCATCAAGAACAGGCGGAGAAAAAGATGGTACAGAAGATATAGCTGCTGTTATTGTTCCGAAAGAAACTTTTATGAAAGACAAATCTGATGAAGAGCTTAATAAATTAATCAGAGACGAAGTTAAAACGTTATCTCAACAATTAGCACCATATAAACGTCCGATTAATATTATTGTTCACAAAGAACCTTTACCAAAAACAACTACACTAAAAATAAAACGTAAAGAAGTAAAAGCCTTATTAAATTTATAATATTTATAGATTTACATTGTAAGTTACAAAAAAACACTTGATGCAATTTGTATCAAGTGTTTTTAAAATTGTAAAACGCATTTTAACGCACAGACATTATTTACAACTTGTTTGAGTCTCCCAGTTTAATTCTTCAGGACATTTTAGATAATCTAAATTTCCGTTTTCAATTACCCAAACTGTTTCGTTGGCAGAGACACCACTACCGGTCCGGAGCTTTGACCCATATGCAGGATATAGCTGATTTGCTTTCATACCCCAATCATTATTTGCAGATGCTTCACTATACAAAATACTAAAATCAAAAATATCATTACCTATCTGGTTTTTACCCTTATTCGGTCCATCTATATCGACACCAACTTTAAAAGTATCAAAATAAATACTAAAACGTAACGACATACCGTCCGCAAGTGTAACCATGTAGGCTTTTCCATACTGTTGTAACGATTCCAAATAATTTTCTTCCCATTCTTCACCATTTGAATATAACAACGGTGCCGTAGAAAAACATCCTTCGTCAAATCCGCAATCTTTGGATACTTTCATAAATTCAATAACTCGTTTTGCAAATCTCTCACTTGCAGTTGCCCAATTTGAACGATCTACATAACCTTTTGAACTACATAAATCCGTAAACCATTCGTCAATAGGCCCGTAAATCGCCTGTGCTCTATCTATTGCATCAGTTAGAGATGAATATATTTTTTTAACTTTGGTAACCTTTTCTTTGTCGCCGGTTGCGTGGTTAAGGTTCGGTAGTGTCAACGCTGCAACAACACCGATTATGCCGATGACGATTAATGTCTCAGCTAACGTAAAGGCTCTAAGGCACTGGGGCACTAAGTTACTAAGGATTCTTGGAAACTGAGTTTC
>CAYLHN010000061.1:0-11024 GCA_964383455.1 uncultured Muribaculaceae bacterium
CTCACCACTCACGACTCACGCAATTTGCTTTTACCCTTGCCGAAACCCTTATTGTCATCGGCATAATCGGTGTTGTTGCAGCATTGACACTACCAAACCTTAATCACGCAACAGGCGACAAAGAGCGTGTAACTAAAGTTAAAAAGATTTATTCGGCACTGAATGATGCATTTGACCGTGCTCAAGTCGTTTATGGTGATTTTGATACTTGGTTTAATGATTTAGATTGTAATGAAGAAGTAAGTCAAGAATGTAGCGAACGTTTTGCAAAACGCGTAACTGAGTTTATGAAAGTATCAAAAGATTGTGGTTTTGATGGTGGGTGCATAGACGATAGTGAAGATTATTTGGATAATGGCTATTCTGTTATGCTTTCAGATGGTATGGCAATAGAATTTTGTGTATCAAGATATGCTAATCCTCGTATTGCTGTTGATATTGATGGCCCTAATAAAGGTAAAAATACAAAAGGGTATGATATTTTCGAATTTGGTACAGTTGATTATAGTAATTACATTGCATTAACACCCGAAGGAGGTGTTGATTATGATAGTACAGGCGTTCTTGGTGGAGGAGAAGATGAAAATGGTAATAGTGTAATATTTTACCATTCTGGTTCAGATATTATTTACTACAGTACATATTGGATAATAAATAATGAAAATCTTGATTATCTAAAATGTCCTGATGAATTGCATTGGACAGAAAAAACTTCTTGTCAATAAAAATGTTAAAATTTGAAACAAAAGTTTACAAAACACTTGACAAAATCAAAAAAATCGTAAATAATGTGCATGTACACGTTTAATGCAATTTATTATTTATGGAGGTAGTGCTTATGGCTTTTGGAATTGGTAGATCAGATGCAGCTTTTAGAATGATGAATACATCAAATGCACAACTTTCGGCTATTCGTAATGCAGGACCTGATTCGGACTTTGCAGCTTTGGCTCAGCAAGATAAACAATTTGCGATTAATAATGCAAAAGATGAATTAACATACCTGATTATGGATAAATTGGACGAACAACACGATAAAATCCAAAAAGATAAAATTAAAAGAAGTTTTAGTTATTTCCAAGACTAATTAATATCAATAAAAGTTTAAAAAATCTTTGGTGAAAACCAAAGATTTTTTGTTACAATTTTTATTATTTATTGACAAATAAGGTTAACTTTTTTATACTGATATAATTGAAAGGAAAGAAAGTGATATACGCGTTAGGTAGAGCTGATTCAGCGTACAGAATGATGAACATGGCAAATGCTCAGATGTCAATGATTAGAAACATGTCTCCTAATATTGACATGAATGCATTACATCAGATGGATAAACAGCTTTCTTTAAATATGGCTAAAGAAAAATTTAATTATAAAATGTTAGATAATTTAGATAAAATGAATAAAAAAATTGTTGAACAAAAGTTCAAAAAATAAGATGTTGTGAATAGAATGGCCCTTTATGGGTAAGGGCTCCTTTCGCTTTTATCTGCCTGTCTGAAAAGATGGGCTTTTTTTTATTTATTGCTCAAGTTCTTTTCTTAATTCATCAACTGAAACATGCAAAACTTTGGAATTTTCGTCTTTTTTTAGATAAACTTCTTTTATTCCTGATTGAACAATGAATCTTTTACATAAAATGCAAATCATTTGATGTCCCCAAATGTACATAGTTGCATTTTGGCATCTGTCTTGACCTGCTTGTATTATAGCGTTTTGCTCGGCGTGAATAGAACGGCAGGTTTCATATCTTGTACCTGATTCAATGTTGTTTTTTATTCTGTAGCATTCACCACGCTCGTGACAAGATTCAACTTTTGAAGGAGTGCCGTTATATCCTGTAGCTTTAATTTTTTTATCTTCGCCAACTATAACTGCTCCAACTTGTGCTCTTATGCAATTTGAACGACTTGCACATGTTTTTGCTAAATCTAAAAAATATTCATTCCAAGGTTTTATAGTCATTTTTGTATCCTTATTTTGATTGTTTAACCCAGTTTTCAAAAATTTTCATAGGCGCTCTGCTTAATGCTAAAGCCCAGGCTTTAACGTTTTTAGATGCAACTGCACCTGCTGCAACAAAGGCACCTTCTTCAAGCTCTACAGGTGCTACAAGTACGGAATTTGAACCTGTATTTGCATAATCGCCTATAATTGTCTTATTTTTAACCTTAGTAACAGGATTATAATTTGCTGTGATTGTACCTGCACCAATATTAACGTGCGTTCCAAGTTCACTGTCGCCTATGTAGCTTAAATGAGAGACATTGGTGTTATCTTTTATTTTAGAATTTTTTACTTCAACAAAGTTTCCTATTCTTACATTGTTTCCGATTTCAACATTTCCTCTTATGTGTGCCATTGGGCCTATTGTGCAATTTGAGCCGATTTTGTTTTTGCCGTTAATATAAACAGACGGATATATTACTGTGTCAGCTGCTATATCAGTATCAGCGCTTATCCATGTTGTATCAGGATCTACAATTGTAACACCTTTTTGCATTAGTTTTGTTAGATTTCTTTTGTTTAAAATTTTTGCAGCTTCAGCAAGCTGAATTTTTGAATTTATACCCAAAATTTCTGTATTATCTTTAAGTGTATATGCTTGAACATTTAAATCGTGTTTTACGCCCCATGAAATAATATCTGTTAAATAATATTCTCCCTGAGCGTTATTGCTTTTTAATTCATTAAAAGATTTTTTAACTTTACTCCAATTAACACAATAAACGCCTGCATTTACCTCTTGAATTTGTTTTTCTTCGTAAGTTGCATCTTTTTCTTCAACGATTTTTTTAAGTGTTTTATCAATATTTCTGACAATTCTTCCATAATTAAAAGGATTATCAAAAATAGCACTCATTACAGTTATATCAGCTTTATTATCTTTGTGATATTCAATAAAATCTGAAATCGTATCAGAAGTCAAAAGCGGAGTATCTCCACACAAAATTATGACTTCTCCGTCAAAATTTTCAAGTTCGGCACAAGCCATACTTACGGCGTGTCCTGTTCCCAATTGAGGTGACTGTAAAATTGTTTTTGTATTATCAGAATAATTTTTATTTACAAATTCGGTTACTTCTTCAGCCTTGTGTCCAACAATTACATATGATTGCTCTACCATATGTGTGTCGTTTACGGCATCAAGAACATACCCTAAAAGTGTTTTGTCAAAAATATTGTGCAAAACTTTTGATTTTTCCGATTTCATACGAGTGCCTTTACCCGCAGCTAAAATTATTGATTTTATACCCATGATTTACTCCTTTAATTCACATATAATATAACATAAACATTATTACTATTGAAATAGTGTAAACTTTGTGAAATAATTATTTTATAAAAACAAGGAGAAAATCATGCCGACAGTAATAGAAGACATTGTAGCAAGACAAATACTTGACTCAAGAGGTAATCCAACCGTGGAAGTCGATGTAAAATTGCACTGCGGAGTCGTCGGCAGAGCAGCAGTTCCTTCAGGAGCTTCAACAGGTATTTATGAGGCTTTGGAACTTAGAGATAATGACAGAGGCCGTTTTGGCGGAAAAGGTGTTACAAAAGCGGTTAATAACGTAAATAACATAATTGCACCGGAATTGATTGGTGAAGACGCTTCAAATCAGTTTGAGATTGACAGATTAATGCTCGAACTGGACGGAACAGACAATAAATCCCGTTTGGGTGCGAATGCGATTTTGGGTGTGTCTCTTGCTGTAGCAAAAGCAGCATCGCTCGCTTACAAAATGCCGTTATACAGATATTTGGGCGGAATTTCAGCTATAACTTTACCGGTTCCGTTAATGAATATTATTAATGGCGGTGTGCATGCAGATAACAATATTGATTGTCAAGAATTTATGATTGCACCCGTTGGGGCTGATTGTTTCCAAGAGGCAGTGAGAATGGGTTCCGAAATTTTTTATGCCTTAAAACATATTTTGCAAGACAAAGACTATGTTACATCTGTAGGTGATGAAGGCGGTTTTGCTCCAAATCTTTCTTCAAATGAAGAAGCTTTAGAAATGATTATTCAGGCTATAGAAAATGCCGGTTATACTACCGATGATGTTAAAATCTGTGTAGATTTAGCTTCAAGTGAATTTTATGAAGACGGAAAATACACTCTGGCAGGCGAAGGCAAAATTTTAACAAGAGAAGAAATGGTTGATTTTCTTGCTGATTGGGTGGAAAAATATCCGATAATCTCAATTGAAGACGGTATGGCTGAAGAAGATTGGGAAGGATGGAGACTTTTGACAAAAAAAATAGGTTCAAAATGCCAGCTTGTAGGTGATGATTTGTTCGTAACAAATACAAAACGATTGCAAGAAGGTATTATGAGAAAAATTGGTAATTCCATTCTAATAAAAGTTAATCAAATTGGTACATTAACTGAAACGTTAGAAGCAATTGCAATGGCTCATTCAGCAGGATACACTGCAATTTCTTCGCATCGTTCAGGCGAGACCGAAGATACATTTATTGCGGATTTAGCTGTTGCAGCAAACTGCGGACAAATAAAAACAGGTTCTGCTTCTCGTTCTGACCGAATGGCAAAATACAACCAATTAATAAGAATAGAACAAGAACTTGGTATGTCTGCGAAATATATAGGCATAAAAGCATTTAGCGGGCACAGAAGTTTTGATTCTTCTATTCAAGCTTAATAATTTGTAATAATTTACACAAATATGTAAAATTGTTATATCATAGTATAAATATGGATAAGAAAATGGATGAAAAGTACATAGTAACAGGTGGTACGCCATTAAAAGGTGAAGTTTCAATAGGCGGAGCGAAAAATGCAGTTTTGAAATTGATGGCTGCGGCGGTTCTTGCTGAAGGTGAAACTCTTATTCATAACGTACCTGATTTGACTGATGTAGAAATTATGCTTAACGTTATAGAACAGTTAGGTACAAAAACTAAATATGACAAAGTAAATAAAACAGTAACTATTGATGCCTCAAATATTACAAGTGTCACTGCAAAATATGAACTGGTAAGTAAAATGAGAGCATCTTTTATTATACTCGGAGCGCTCGTTTCCCGCTGTAAAGAAGCTATTGTTGCACTTCCCGGGGGTTGTGCTATTGGTGAAAGACGTGTAGATTTTCATATCAAAGGTCTTGAAGCCTTAGGTGCAAAAATTAAGATTGAAAACGGTTATGTTCACGCGAAGGCATCTAAATTGACAGGTGCAGAAGTATATCTTGATATTCCGTCTGTTGGCGCGACTGAAAATATTATGCTTGCTGCTATTTTGGCTGAAGGTGAAACAAGAATTCAAAATGCTGCAAGAGAACCTGAAATTATTGACCTTGCAAACTTTTTAAATGCAATGGGTGCAGAAGTTTCCGGTGCAGGTACATCTGATATAATTATTAATGGCGTAACTCAAGATAAGTTACATCCTATTGAATATACAACTATTCCTGACAGAATAGAAGCGGGCACATTTATGACTGCTGTTGTTGCAACAAGAGGAAAAGCTGTTATTAAAAATATTTTTCCTGCGCATTTAACATTTTTCAATAATAAATTATTAAAAATGGGTGCAAATATAAAATTAATTGAGCCTACAGCAATTGAAGTTTCTGCAAAGGGCCGATTGAATACGGTAAACTTTGTAACACAGCCTTATCCGGGATTTCCTACTGATTTGCAATCAATGGCGATGGTTTTATTGTCTACTGCAAACGGGGTTGGTATTATTACCGAAAGCTTGTATGAAAACAGATTTATGCAAGTTCCGGATTTAAGAAGAATGGGTGCTGATATTCATCAAGATAGAAATCATGCAATAATAAAGGGTGTGAAAAAGCTTACAAGTGCAGCTGTTTCTGCGAGCGATTTAAGAGCCGGTGCATCGTTAGTTGTTGCCGCTTTAATGGCAGAAGGTACATCCGAAATTAATAATCTTTATCATATTGACAGAGGGTATGAAAATTTTGAAAATAAATTGCAGGCTTTAGGTGGTAAAATCGAGCGTGTTAAAATCGTAGAAAACTCCGTTGAAGGAGGATACAATGAAATCCGAATATAGACGCTGGTACGAACACGATCCTCTATTACTTGAAGTTGTAGAATTACTTAAAAACTATCAAGAAGAATTACGTTCGCAGGCTGAAGTTTTTTTGACGAAAATCGAAGAAAAAGTATCTAAAGATGCAATTGACAAATTTTATGAAATGGTAAAGCCTGTTAATGGAAATCGTTGGTACGATAAAGATCCTGTAATTTCAAAAACTATTGAATTATTACGTGTTGTTCCGCCTGATGTACAAAAAGCATGTGCTGAACACTTTATCAACGCATTGAAAGATATCGGCGTTGATTACCAAAGTCCAAATATCAAAGAATAATGTTAAATATTAACTGTAAAAAGTTTGATAAACTTAAAAATTTTGTCACGAAAGGCAAGTCTTTTGCACTTAGCGGTTTAACTTCGGTCTTTAGGCTTATCCTTTTGAATAAAATTAAGGAATTTTCAAATAAAAAAATACTGTTTGTAACTTCAAATGAACAAAATTCATTAAAACTTCAGGCTGATTATAGAAAAATATTTGGTAAAAATACGGAATTTTTGCCGTTTCAAAGTATTTCTCAATACGAAACAGTTAATTCAAATAAATATGAATACGCAAAACAAATTAATATTTTAAGAAGAAAACCTGCAATAGTTTTTACTCCGATAAAAGCTTTGTTGGAAAAATTTCCGAGTGAAGATTTTTTTAAAAAAAACAATATAACAATAAAGGTCAATGATAATATTAATACCGTAGATTTGGCTAAAAAACTTGTAGAATTTGGATATAAACGCTCAGTTATGGTCTCTGATATTGGAGAATTTTCCGTTCGCGGTGATATAATAGATATTTTTACTCTTAGTGAGAATCCTGTAAGAATTGAATTATGGGGCGATGATGTTGTAGATATAAGATTTTTTAATAATGAAACTCAAAAGTCAATTTCTAAAATTAGCGAAATTGAGATATTACCCATATATAAGTTTATATCTTCAGACAAGGTTATTATGCCTCAAGAATTATTGAATTTGGTGCAGGAAGACAGCTATTTTGAGGGTATAGAGGTTTACCAATCATATTTTAATCAAAATTTAGTCAATGTTTTTGATTATTTTAACGATTATATTATTATTTTTGATGAAACGAGTGAAATATACTCAAAATATCAATTTCTTGATGAAAACTATGAAAATCAGTATGCCGAAAATTTAAAGTTAGCGCTCAATTACGAAATAAAAGACAAAAATCATATCAAATTTGAGGAATTTATAAAAATAATTGCGCCATTTCAAAAAATCGGAATGAATAATTTTATAGATTCTGATATGGGTGAAATCTTGGAGTTTGATGCACAACCTGTCAAAAATTTTAATGCAAATTTACAGATTATATCAGAATTTATTAAAGAAAAAAGAGATTATGAAACCTTAATTGCAACAGATTATCCTGAGCGTGTGCGAGAAATACTTGCTGAAAAGGAAATATTTCACTGTAAATATATGGACGGAATAACCTCTTTCGGTACGATTTCAGAAGAGTGTAAATTTTTACTTTTAACAGATAGAGAATTGTTTAATAAACGCTCGAAAGAAATTACATCTCAAAAGAAAAAATATTACAAAGAACAGCAAGAATATATTGAAAATATCAATGATATTCAAGCCGGAGAATATGTTGTTCATACAATACACGGTGTTGGTATCTACAAGGGTTTAACGCAGCAAGAAATTGACGGGCAGCTAAAGGATTATTTAACAATAGAATATGCTAATAAAGACAAACTTCATATTCCGGCTGAACAAATAAACTTATTGTGCAGATACAGAGGTTCAGGTTCCGTAAAACCAAAATTATCCCGTATGGGTGGTAATGACTGGGAAAGCACAAAAACAAAAGTTAAAAAAGCCGTAGAAAGTATTGCTCAGGACTTACTAAGGTTATATGCAAAGCGAAAAATGCAGACAGGCATTCAATTTGATAAAGATACAAATTGGCAAATTGAAATGGAAGAAGCCTTTGAATACGTCGAAACACCTGATCAAATGCGTGCAATAGAAGAAGTTAAGCAGGATATGGAATCTGATAGCCCAATGGATAGATTAATCTGCGGGGATGTTGGTTTTGGTAAAACTGAAGTTGCAATGCGTGCAATATTTAAAGCTATAACATCGGGCAAACAAGTTGCAGTAATTGTTCCGACAACAATTTTAGCACTACAACACTATCAAACAATATCTGAACGATTTAAGCCTTTTGCAATGAATGTAGGTTTATTATGTCGCTTTAGAACTTCTAAAGAACAAAAAGAAACTTTAAAACAAATGGCACTTGGCGAATGTGATGTAGTTATAGGTACACACAGATTATTGCAAGACGGAATACAATTTAAAGATTTAGGACTGTTAGTAATTGATGAAGAACACAGATTTGGGGTAAGGCACAAAGAAAAATTAAAACAACTGAAAGAAAACATTGATATAATTTCTATGTCTGCTACTCCAATACCGAGAACTTTATACATGTCGTTATCGGGAATTAAAGATATGTCTTTAATTAATACCCCTCCAAAAAACAGGCTTCCTGTTAAAACTTTTGTCGGAGAATTTAATGAAACAGCGGTAAAAAATGCAATAATCCACGAAATAGACAGAGAAGGTCAAGTATTTTATCTTTACAATCGTGTCGAAACAATTGAAGAATTTAAACTGCAGTTACAAAAAATTGTTCCAAATGCAAGAATAGTGGTCGGGCATGGAAAAATGAATGAACACGAACTTGAACAAGTTATGCTGGATTTTGCAAATTACGAGTACGATATATTGCTTTCAACAACAATTATTGAATCAGGACTTGATATACCTAATGCAAACACAATAATAATCCATGATGCGGACAAATTTGGTCTTGCACAACTCTATCAGCTTAGAGGCCGTGTAGGCAGATGTGAAAAACAAGCATACTGTTATTGTTTCTACAAGAAAAATAAATCAATAACAGAAGAAGCAATAAAACGTTTGAAAGCCATCAAAGAATTTACGACACTTGGAAGCGGATATCAAATAGCAATGCGAGATGTCGAAATAAGAGGGGTAGGAAATATTCTTGGTACAAAACAGCACGGTCATATGATTAATGTCGGTTTTGATACTTATTGTCAACTTCTTGATGATGCAGTTAAAGAATTACAAGGCGAAAAAATTGAAAACAAAATTCCGACAATTGTTGATATTAATGTTACCGCATATATTCCTGATGAATGGGTTGGTTCAGGTGAACAAAAAATGATTGAGTATAAGCGTCTTGCAGATGTAAAAAATCAGACTGAACTTGATTATATTACAGAAGAATGGAAAGACCGTTTTGCAAAAGCGCCTGAATGTGTCGAAAACCTTATAAAATTAATAAAAATTCGTCTATCGGCAACAGAGGCGGATATTGCCGTAATAAGAGAAACATCTGAAAATATTCGGATTTATACACCTTATACACAGCCTGAATGGCGTATAATTTATCCTAAATTACCGGAAAATGTTCGTAAAAATGTTAAGTTTACGCTAGCTCCAAAAACCTGCAATGACGGGGTTTCTATCTTATTGCTTAACAATAAATATGTAAATTTTGATGAAATATTTAACATGTTGACTGATTTGTTCTATTATATTAATAAGATAAAATACGAGTATTCAAATGAATAAGGAGATACATATGAAAAAATTAAAACTTTTGGCAGTATTGTTAATTACAGGTTTTGTTCTTACAGGCTGCGGATTGAAAAACAAAGAAGCTATCGTAAAAGTAAATGATAGAGTTATTACTCAGGCAGATTATGATGAATTATTTAATCAAACTGCTAAAAATCCTGCATTGCAAATGTTTGGTTTAAACGCAAAAGATGTTGATAAAAATAGTTTTATGTACATTATGATTAAAGATAAAGTTGTAAACGAGTTAATTGTAAGAGCTTTACTTGAAGATGAAATGCAAAAACGTCATATTGTAGTAACTCAAAAAGACACTGATGATGCTTTAAATAAGGCAATAGAACAAGTTGGTTCTAAGGCAAAGTTCAATTCTTTACTTAAAGAATACGGCGTTTCATTATCAGATTTCAAAAAAGATTTAGTTGAAGAAGTTAAAATGAAAAAACTTATCGACATGCTTGAAACTGTAAATATTACTGAAGCTGATGCTAAAAAATATTACAATCAAAACATTGATAAATTTAAATACCCTGATAAGGTTAGAGCATCTCACATTTTAATTTCAGCAGATCCTGAACAAATTAAAGAAGCTGCAAAAGCAAATCCAAAAACTAAAAATCTTACAAATGAAGAAGCTAATAAATATGTAGAAGAACAAATGGCTGAAAGATTGAAAAAAGCTGAATCATTATTGGAAACTCTAAAAAAAGATCCTTCTGCATTTGCTAAAATAGCAAAAGATAATTCTGATGATGTTGAATCTGCAAAACAAGGCGGTGATTTAGGTTTCTTTGCAAAACAAGAAATGGTTGAACCATTTTCTAAAGCAGCTTTTGAATTGCAGCCAAATACACTTAGCGGTATTGTAAAAACTAATTACGGCTACCATATTATTTTAGTTACAGACAGAAAAGAAGCAGGTCAAGATGATTTCGAAAAAGTAAAATCTGATATTATTTTGTACTTAACTAATGAAAAGAAAGTACATATCTTAGAAAACTTTGTAGAATCATTAAAGAAAACTGCCAAAATAGAATATGTTAACGCTGAATACAATCCGACAGATATAAAATCAGCGTTGCAAGAACAAGCAAAACAAAGTTCTTCATTTGCAGAACAAGTTGATGAAGCTAACCATTCTGCAACACCTGAACCTGAAAAAAGATAATAAAATACTGTATAAATAACAAAGCCCTAAAACCAAAAAATAAAAAACGGTTTTAGGGTTTTTGTTATGTGTGAACGGTGAACAACTGAGGCACTAAGATACTAGGGCAGTAAGGCAGTAAGG
>CAYLHN010000062.1:0-10668 GCA_964383455.1 uncultured Muribaculaceae bacterium
TCTGTGCGTGATCTGATACCCAAACCTGATTACAGGTTATTGTTGAATAATCTCTGTCAATATAGTTATTGTACTTTCTATTCCAAGAGGCTTGACCGTTTCTTGCAAGATAAATACTTTGTTCAGGAATTTCTTTATCTAATCTGCGTTTAAATGCCATAAAACTTGGGAAATTATTTCTGTCTGCGCCAAGTTCTCTTACTGCATACCCTAAAGTTAAATCTCTGCAGCTTCTTAAAGACGGACCGCCTTCAATCAGGTATAAATCTTTAAAATAATTAAAATAATCATCAGGCACAGATGAGCCTGTCAAATGTTGTCCGTGTTTTGATAATAACCCTGCAACACCGTATCTGAAATATCTTTTGCGCATTTTTATAATTGATGGGTAAGAGGTTGTATATTCTTCATTTTCATTATTATTCCAATTTTCAACAAATTCTTCTAATTTTTTGCCTTTAAGTCCTGCGGAAGCATCTAATATTCTGACATATTTTTCAGCTTGTTGTTTTGCCCAACTCGGGGCATCTGAATATTTTGCTTCAAATTCTGTTTCACCAAGATATTTATCTTGGGCAAATTCAGGCATTGATTTTAGCATAATAAAATAGTTCGCACGTTTCCCTTTTTTGACAATTTTAAAGACAAATTCTCCCCTGCGGCATTGTCTTTTGAGTGTTTGTTCACTCAAGCCCAATACGTCGGAAGCTTCTTGTATATTTATCCATATATTTGTTTTGTCTTTAGCGTTTTCCATAAATATCTATTTTAATTCTTCTGCCTTTACATTTAAAGACCACTTTACATTCGTACATAAATTTCTTGCCAATTTTTTGAAATGAAATATTGTAATAATAAGAAAGTTATTTTCGGAAATATTAAAAAATATCCCATTGTAATACTTGTTATTTCTTGTTTTGAAGCCAATTTAAAAAATTGTCATAAATATTACTAAGAAATATTAAGCGGTATTGACGAGATTTGTGTTTGTATATAATAGGTACATTTAAAAGCAAACCCGCCATAAATTTTATTATATTTATAAATTGGTTTGATAAAAGGTATCAAAATTTACGGTCGGGGAAATTTCTCACGGCAAACGCACTAAATACGTTATATCAAAAAGTGCAAATTTGGCTTGTAATTATTGATACATAAGCAATACATGCCATTTTAAAAATTGGGGAAAGGTTTATGAAGAAATATAACAAATTCCAATTTTATGCTATACTCCAAATATAAGGTGTTTAACATATCAAGAAGGGGTTCAAAATGAAAAGACGTGAATTCATAATAAATAGTGCTTTGGCAGTTGGTGGAACGGCATTACTTGCAGGATGTGGCAAAAGAGATGTTATAACTAAAGAAGGTCAAATTTCAAAAAGAAAATTTCATGATTTAGAAATTCCATTACTTGGTTTTGGTTGCATGAGACTGCCAATGAAAAATGAAACTACCATTGACCAACAAGAAGTTGATAGAATGGTTGATTATTGTATGGATCACGGTGCAAACTATTTTGACACTGCTTACATGTATGTAAACGGAGAATCTGAAAATTCTGTCGGGAAATCTCTTAAGCGATATAAAAGAGAAGATTTTATGCTTGCAGATAAAAGCCCTATCTACAAGATGAAAACACAAAGCGATGTGCGAAAAATCTTTGATGAACAGCTTAAAAAATGTCAGGTTGAATACTTTGATTTTTATATGTGCCACAACATAAATAAAAACACGGTTGACACATATCGTCAGGTAAATATGTATGATGAACTTTTGAAACTCAAAAATGAGGGCAAAATTAAGTATTTAGGTTTTTCTTTCCACGGAACACCGGATATTTTAAGAGAGGTTGTAAAAGAACATAAATGGGATTTTTGCCAATTACAGATTAATTATCTTGATTGGGATGTTGTTAAAGCACACGAACAATATGAAATCGCACAGGCAGAAAATATTCCCGTTACCGTTATGGAACCTTTGCGTGGCGGCGGATTGGTTAATTTAAGCGATAAAGCACTAGAAAAATTAAAGTCAGCATACCCTGATACAACTCCTGCTGCGTTTGGACTGCGTTGGGCAGCCTCAAGACAAAATGTAGTTACTGTTCTTTCCGGTATGAGTAATCTCGGGCAGGTTAAAGAAAATATCGCAACATTTATGAATTACAAAGATATGACAGCAGAAGAAGAAAAAGTTGCGGATGAAATTGCAAAAATTATACAATCTCAGGGCGAAATAAACTGTACTGCATGTAAATACTGTATGGAAGTTTGCCCGAGAGGCATTAATATCCCTGCAATATTTTCTCTTTATAATCAATACAAAGTGTCTGGTGTCGGAATGATGTTCAAGATTTACTATGAAACCTTGGCAGAAAATGAACAGGCTCATAATTGTATAAAATGTAACCTGTGCAACAAGAATTGTCCGCAAGCACTTGAAATTCCGCAATTATTAGCAAAAGTGGATGAAGAATACAAAAAAGTTGCAGGGTTAGAGAGAAAATAGGAGAATTGAATGAAAGCTAATCCGTATAAAATCAGGTTAATAATAGCATCAGCAGTTGGAATCCTATCTGTTCTCGCAATAAGCGGTTTATTTTATCCTGTAAAATTTATGGATATCCAGTTTACACCGGTATTACAAAGACTCATTTGTAATTTTTCTGTTATAACGGCTGTTTTGTTTGGAATAATTATCACTCTAACTTTACTATTTGGAAGATTTTATTGCTCAACAATTTGTCCTTTTGGTATTTTACAAGAATTCATTGCATTTATCAGAGGCAAAAAGAAAAATACTCCTCAAGGGAATTACGGTTTAAAATACCTTATTGCAGGACTGACATTTGGGACATTATTTGGAGGCTCAGCTTTATTTATAAGGTATGTTGACCCTTATACAATTTTTGGTTCTGCCGTTAGTTTAAGCATATTCGGAATTATAGCCGTTTTAATAATTTTACCCCTTGTATTTTTCAAAAACAGATTATTCTGTACAAATATTTGTCCTGTTGGTGCAGTTTTAGGACTTATTTCTAAAGTTTCCCCAAACAAAATATATATGAATGAAAATTGTGTTAAATGCGGTATCTGTGCAAATAACTGCCCATCAGGTTGCATTGACCATAAAGAAAACCAAAAAGATTTATATGTAGATAACGAAACTTGCGTAAAATGTTTAAAGTGCTTGTCAGTTTGTCCTAAAGGGGCGATGAAATACGGTATTCAACCGATAAAATTTAATCCTAAACGCAGAGATTTTGTTTGGGGGATAGGGGCATTGGCTATACTTGGGGCAGGTTATGCAGCAGGTTTAAACTTTACCAAAAATTTAGCAAAAAAAGTCAGAGACATAATTCTTCCTGCCGGTGCAGTAAACGCAAACAGAATGGCAAATAAATGTCTGAATTGCAATTTATGTATAAATAACTGCCCGAACGGAATTATAACTAAAGCAGACGATAAATTTTCTGTTGTTCATATTGACTATGAAAAAGGTAAGCATTATTGTGAGTACAACTGTCATAAATGTTCGCAAGTTTGTCCGTCAGGTGCTATAAAGAAAATATCGCTGACCGAAAAACAAAATACGAGGATTGGTATGGCAGCGGTAACGCCTCATTGTATCGGATGTGAAAACTGTGTTAATGCTTGTCCGACAGGTGCAATATCAATGGCAGAAAAACGAGCAGTAATTGACGGAAGCAAATGTATAGGCTGCGGAAAGTGTGCTACTGTATGTAAGCCACAGGCTATAAGTGTATTTTGCATAAACGAACAAAGTAAGGTATAATAAAATAAAAAAAGGAGTGGCAAATGTCTATCGGAATACAAGAAATCACATTAATTCTAATCGTAATTCTACTTTTGTTTGGTGCAAAAAGAATCCCTGAACTTGCAAAAGCATTTGGCAGAGCATCTTATGAATTCAAAAAAGCCAAAGAAACGATAAAAAAAGAAGCTGAAGAATTAACGGATGAACTAAAAGAAAAACCGGAAGAATTTAAACCGCAGGATAATCCGCAAGAACCACAGGTATAGTATGCCTGATAGAGATAAGGAAGAATCTTTAATATCGCATTTAGAAGCATTAAGAGGCACTTTGATTAAATGTTTTATAAGTGTCGGTATTCTTTTACCTATAATGTTTTGCTTTTCACCTAAAATTCTTCAATATCTTATCAAGATTTTGATTTCGGATAACAAAATAACACTCAATTATTTTGCACCTATGGAGGTGTTTATACTTCAAATAAAACTTGCTCTATTAATGTCTGTTATTGTTGCATTTCCTTATATTATCAAGCAATTGTGGAATTTTATTCTGCCTGCACTTTATGAACACGAAAGGAAATTTATCGCAAACAACGTTCTTTTATCAAGTTTATTGTTTATTGGTGGTGTAAGTTTTTGTTTATTCCTTATTCTACCCTTGATTATAAGATTTGGAATGTCTTTTGCGGGAGATAATATAAATGCAATGTTTGGGGTAACAAACGTTATAAATCTTGCTCTTTGGCTTTGTTTTACATTCGGTTTAATGTTTCAGGTTCCTTTGGTTACAAATATGCTCATAAAATGGGATATTCTCTCTTATGATACGGTAAGTTCAAAACGACCTTATGTGGTAACGGTTTTGCTTATTGCGGCAGCACTTTTGACTCCGCCTGATATCATAAGTCAGATTTTGTTATTCACTCCGACATATTTGTTATTTGAATTAGGATTATTATTCTCCAAAAAGAAAAAAGAGGTTGATAATGTATAAAGATATAGGTTTTGCAAAACTTGATACGCAAAGACTTTGCCGCAGAGGATATAGTGAAGCGGTATTTTGCGAACCTAAGACAACGGATGAACTTATAAAAATTTTCGGTGCCTTTAAAGATGCAGGACAAAATGTTTTAGGAACCCGTGCAACAAAAGAACAATTTGAAGAATTAAAAAAAGTTTTTCCAAATATCGAATATAATGAAAGGGCTAAATGTCTGACACTTATTCACAATGAAATTGATAAAATTGGAAAAGTTGCTGTTTGCACAGGCGGAACAGCTGATATTCCCGTTGCGGAAGAAGCGGCAATAACGGCAGAATTTTACGGAAGTAACGTCAAAAGATATTATGATATCGGAATTGCAGGTATCCACAGACTTTTGGATAATATTGACGAAATTAAAAAAGCCAATGTAATAATTGCTGTTGCAGGTATGGAAGGTGCATTAGGCGGTGTAATTACAGGGTTGGTTGATGTTCCTGTTATCGCCGTTCCGACTTCTGTCGGATACGGAACATCACTAAAAGGGGTTAGTGCACTTTTAACTATGTTAAATTCCTGTGCCGAAGGAATGACTGTTGTCAACATAGATAACGGTTTTGGAGCAGGTTATAGTGCAAATCTTATCAATCGTAAAATATCAAGGGGTTGACACCCCACCCTAACCCTCCCCATAAGGGGAGGGAACTAAAGGAGAGAAACAATGAGTAATTTATATTTTGAATGCGGAAACGGAATATCAGGTGATATGTCAGTCGGAGCACTGCTTGATTTAGGTGCAAGCAGGGATAAACTTGATACGGCATTAAAATCAATGGGGTTGGATGAAGAATTTACATATAAAATAAGCGAAGTTAAAGTAAATTCAATTAAAGCAACTGATTTTGATGTGATTATTAATCAACCCCTCACCCCTAACCCCTCTCCCTCAAGGGGCGAGGGGAACCAAGCTCATCACAGATATCATCATGAGCACGATTCGCATTATCATCACCATCACCATAGAAATTTGTCAGATGTAATTTCAATTATTGATAAAGCAGAAACAACAGAAAATGCTAAAAATCTTGCCAAGAAAATTTTTACTATTGTTGCGGAAGCTGAAAGTAAAGTTCACGGATTACCACTTGATGAAGTTCATTTTCACGAAGTCGGGGCGATTGATTCCATAGCGGATATCGTGAGTTTTGCTGTCCTGTTTGACGATCTTGGGGTAAATAAGGTGTATTTTAAATCACTTACGGAAGGCACAGGAACGGTTGAATGTCAGCATGGAATTATGAATGTCCCTGTACCTGCGGTTTGTGAAATTGCTTCAAAATATAAACTTCCTCTAAAAATTACGGATAACGAGGGTGAGATGATAACACCGACAGGTGCTGCGATTGCTGCAGCTTTATATACAGGAGAAAAACTCCCTGAAACAATGACAATAGAAAAAGTCGGAAACGGTGCCGGAAAAAGACCGTATAAAAACCCTGTTTTAAGAGTGATACAATTTAACTAAAAGGAGAATATTATGCATTTAGGAAATTCAATTATTTGCCCCGTTACGGGAATCCCAATGATAGTTGCGATGGGTGCAACTGCAATTTGGGCGTTTAAGAAAGCAAGAACAGATTTTTCAAAAGACAAAATTTTACCGACAGTAATGTTAACAGCATTGGTATTTGGTTTACAGATGATTAATTTTACAATCCCGACAACGGCTTCATCCGGACACATTATCGGTGCGATTTTATTATCGGCTATATTGGGACCCTATGTTGCATTTTTGTCTATGTGTTCTATTTTGCTTGTCCAAAGTTTATTTTTCGCAGACGGCGGAATATTAGCATTAGGTTGCAACATATTTAATATGGGGGTTTTGGCTTGTTTTGTTGCTTATCCTATTGTTTATAAGGTATTCAAAAATAAAGTTGTCGGTTCAATTTTTGCCTCAATTGTTGCATTACAACTCGGTTCATTAGCAGTAGCGGTTGAAGGTGCTATTTCAGGTTCAATTACAAATATGGCTATGTTTACATCATTGATGTGCGGAATTCATCTTGCAATAAGTGTTATTGAAGGTATTGTTACGGCAGGAATTGTTGCGGTGGCACAAAAAACAAATTTATCAAAAATGTTTTCTTATGTAACAGGTGGTTTTGCGCTAATTCTTGCAGGTGTTATTTCAAATTATGCATCAACAAAACCTGACGGTTTGGAATGGTCATTATTAAATATGTCTGATAGTTTTGTTGCCCAAACTCAGGGACAAATTTATGCAATATCAGAAGCTATACAAACAAAAACTGCAATATTAACTTCTATGCCACCAATTTATGCAAATATAATCGGTATATTTGCCGTTACAATTGTTGCTTATCTAATGTTTCGTTCATGCTGCCGGTACGATAGCCAAGCAAATCAAGCGTAATATAGGTAAAACCAAATTCTTTTAATTTATGGGCAATCATAGTTCGATTGTCCATAATTTTTTGCATTTCATCAGGCTTAACCTCAATCCTTGCAATATCTTTATGGATGCGTACTCTGACTTGATGAAATCCTAAATCTAAAAGAAATTGTTCAGCATTATCAACCATTTTAAGTTTTTCTTCACTGATGGTTTCACCGTAAACAAAACGGGAAGATAGGCAGGCAAATGATTGTTTTTCTGCAGTCGAAAGTTTCAATTCTTTTGATAATTCTCTTATTTCCTTTTTATTTAGTCCTGCGTACCTTAGGGGGCTTTTTACTGCCAATTCTTTAACTGCCTGTAATCCCGGTCTGTAATCTCCATCGTCATCTGTATTTGAGCCTTCCGCAATGTTTTTTATCCCGTTTTCTTTTGCAACTTTCCATATTTTTTCAAATAACTCTTTTTTACACAGATAACAACGATTTGGAGGATTATTCTTAAACCCCTCGATATCAAGTTCTTCGGAATCGACGATAATATGTTTTATTTTTTCTTTTTTACAAAAATCTATTGCTTCATTTAATTCTCGTTGCGGGAATGAGCAAGATTTTGCAGTTACGGCAATTACATTATCACCTAAAGTATCATGGGCAACTTTTAATAAAAAAGTCGAATCAACTCCTGAAGAAAATGCTATAACAACACTTTCAAGACTTTTTAAATATTCTTTTAATTGTTCTAATTTATTATTTAAAGGCATTTTAAGTTTCTTTCATAAATATAGTTTTGTATATGCGTTAATTATAACATACATATTATTTAGAGTTTTTGCTAACTTGAGAATTATTATCTTTTTCAAAATTACGCTTGGTTTCAAACCTGTTAAGTCCTGCTACAGCAGCTGCAATTGCCATTGTATTTATAAAAAATGTAAGCCCGTATGCCCAATTTTTGGTTTTTAAGTGTTTGTTTCTTTGTTCTAACGGCATTTTTAATATGTCTTTATATGATTTTATCCCATTTTTATCCATTACATTTGTACCAAATTTTTTATCAAAAAATTTATGGATAGGATTTTGAATTAGTTTTTCACCCCAAAATAATAACGGAACAGTAATAGAAAATCTTCTTATATTTTCCATTACTTCATACTTATCACGACTTGCATAAAAATAACTTGCAATACTGACAGGATAAATTAATGCCCCATAATGCATTAATTTTAAATCACCGGATTTTGTAAAATCAAGATGCTTAACAACCTTGTCTATTAAAGGTTCTGCGACTTTATAGAAATTTTTATTTTTTGAAAGTGCTAATATTCCTAACGCTGCGCCCATCGTTGCTGTTGAAACAATACCAAGCTTTTTAAACAAATTTATTGATTTATCTTTAGCTTCTTTCCTTTGTTCTTCATTTTTTATATTTTCCAAACCGACTACAGATGTAAATTGGTTCTTTCCCGATTTTGAAAGAGTAACCATATTTCTAATCGGTGCAATTGCAAATACTGCAGGTAAAATGAGTCCGAAAACCATTGCTATTTGACCGAATTTTGCCAGCTTTATTTTTTTTAGAGTATTTGTATCAATGCTGTTTTTTAAATCTTTTATTGGAGATGTAAATTGGTCTTTGTTTACATTATATGTTTTTGAAAATATATTTGCTGTAGCTTTTGCTAAAATAGGAGCAGAAAAATAAAACATTGCAGATTCTGAAAGTTCCGCAATACTTATTTCTCTTGATTCATCCTTGCTTCTTGATAATCCTAATCTTGAAATAAGACAACCACCTGTATCTCTTGCAAACATTCCTATAGAGGAACTTGTTTCAAGAGTTTTTAAGATGTTTGTTGCTACTCCAAGACCCATTATAACCTCTTTTCAAATAATATAAATTCTTTGGGATACAATGGAGATGTCATTGGCTGTCCTATACTCTTTGAAGGATAATCAGTTTCCTTTCTTGTAAAAATATCTGTCATTATTCCTCTAAAACAATTCCTTTGAAGAGCATCACTTGCATCACTTTTAAATAAATCTGATTGTCCTATAACAACAAGTGTTTTGTTATTACTGTTCGTATGTAAATTTCTTGCTAATTGATTTTGATTTTCTAACGTATTAAAAGTCCAACCGTTTCTGAAGATAAAAACTTCATCTGAAAAATCGTGATTTTTTACTGATTTATTAACATCTTTTATTGAAAAATCAACAGTTTCTCTAAGTTGTTTAGAAACATGATGAGGGAAAAATTCAATATTTCGCATTATTTGCACAGGCTCGTTGTAATCTCTTTCAAAATAATGTCTTGCCCCTAACTTATCCAGATAATCCAAATCCTTACTATGTAATAAAATTTTTCCTTCTTTTGCAGTTTTTATAACAGGTTCTGATATATCTGAAGCTAAAATCGGAAAGAATTTTTTTGCTCCTGTGCCTAACTCTTTTATTAAATTTATTGTTAATGTATAAGCATCTGAACCGTCAGAACAACCATATAAATTTATTTTCACCCGACTCTGTCTAAAATATCTGTTTTGGAGAAATCTTGCAAATTTTTGCCAATCTAAATCTTCTCTATTCAAGTTCGTATAATTGCAACATAATACATTTCCTGCTTTATCAAGAGTACGCATTCTTGTTGATGTAAATGATTGTTTTGATTGGCAATAATTATTAATTATTTTCATAGATTTTATTTCAAACTTTCAACCCATTTTTTCAGTTCATCAACACTTGGATTGCCATTTAGTATATCACCTTCAATAATTTTTGTTGAATTTGGTACACTTGGTCTTAAGTTATCAATTGTTTTCCCGAATCTGCTTCCGCCGGATGTCGCAAATAGTACAATTGTTTGATTTGAAAAATCGTGCTTTTCAAGGAAAGTATTAACAATAGTCGGAGCTATGTACCACCAAATCGGGAATCCTAAAAATACTGTGTCATATTCTGCAACTGAAAAATCATCATTTACCATTTCAGGGCGAGAATTGTGATTATCCATTTCTACCGTGCTTCTTGATTGTTTATTTGTCCAGTCTAAATCTGCATCAGTATAAGGTTTTAGCGGTTTAATTTCGTATAAATCTCCACCTGTTGCTTTGGCTAAATTCTCTGCCACTTTTTTTGTTGTTCCCGTTGCAGAAAAATATGCAACCAATACCTTTTTATTTGTCATATTTAAAACTCCTTTACTTTCTGTATGCTTATTTTGAAGTGCAAAAACAACTCCTGCACCTATAATAAATAATCCTAAAATTATCAATAATATATTTTTCATAATTTTATTCCCCTATAAAGATGCCATAAGAATTGATTTAATATCTTCTTCCATTAGCGGTACATAAGCATTTTCAAGACCTTCATTTACTGCAATATGATGAGCCATTTCATCAATTCGGCTATCATCAATACCCACATCTTTTAAGTGCATTGGAATACCTATTGATTCAAAGAATTTATATGTTTCATCTATTGCTT
>CAYLHN010000063.1:0-10565 GCA_964383455.1 uncultured Muribaculaceae bacterium
AACCCTTATTGTCATCGGCATAATCGGTGTTGTTGCAGCGTTGACTTTGCCAAACCTTAACCATGCAACAGGCGACAAAGAAAAAGTAACTAAAGTAAAGAAAATATATTCGGCACTAACAGATGCTGTAGATAGGGCACAAGTTGTTTATGGTGATTTTGATACTTGGTTTAAAGATTTGAATTGTAATGAAGATATATCAGCTTGTCACGAACGTTTTGCAAAACGAGTTACAGAATTTATGAAAGTGTCAAAGGACTGTGGGTTTGATGAAGGTTGTTTTTCTTCTTCTCCTTTAATCTTTGATAGTGTTGTAGCTGAGGAAAATTATTTAGATTCATTAAAGCGTTCTCATACTTATATGTTGACGTTATCTGATGGTGTTTCATTAGGATTTTTTTTGAGTCGGAAAATAAAAGTTGATATAGATGGACCGAATAAAGGTAAAAATCAAGAGGGCTTTGATATCTTTGATTTTTCAGTTTACGAGAACTCTCTTATTCCCTCACAAAAAACTGAGGGCTCTTATGTTAGCCGTTGGTTAAGTTCTTATTTGACTTCCTGGGTAATTGAAAATGGTAATATGGATTACCTGAAAGCAACTGAAAGTGATGAAGGATTTACATGTCCAAATGGAAAAGTTTTAGACTGGACAAGTAATACATCTTGTAATTAGTTATTATATTAAAATGTTTACCATTTTTTGAAAATAAAGAACGCGGCAAGAATTATAAATATAAATCCTACAAGGTAATTCCATTTAAATTGTTCTTTTAAATAAAGTACTGAAAATACTGAAAATACAATTAGAGTTATAATTTCCTGAATTGTTTTTAATTGTGCTGCGGTAAAGTATTCGGAACCGATTCTGTTTGCAGGTACTTGAAAACAGTATTCAACAAATGCGATACCCCAGCTAACAAGAATGACTATCCAAAGCGCAGTTCCTTTAAATCTTAAATGACCATACCATGCAAATGTCATAAATATATTCGAAATCGTAAGCATAATTATCGGTAAAAATTGACGAATACTATTCATATTTTATAACCACCAAATTTCTTTCATAAATTTCTTCTAACGGCAATTTATATTTTATCACGTCAATAACTTTTGCCTTGTATTTCTTTAAAATTTTTTCAGAATTCTTAATTTCTTCGTTAACTGTCTTGGATTTATAAACTATCAAAAAACTGTCTTTTGTCATTAGAGGAAGTGCATATTTTGCTATAATATCAAGTTTTGCTACCGCTCTGCTTGTTATAAGGTCAAATTTAACGTCTTTTAAATTCTCAACTCTGTCTGCTATTGCTATAAAATTTTTTAGTTCTAATTTATTTGCAATATCAGAAATAGCATTGATTTTTTTAGATGTGCTGTCTATTGCGGTAACTTCAATCTCAGGATATTCAATTGAAATTGGGAGCGCAGGAAAGCCCCCGCCTGTACCAATATCCAGCATTGTTTTGAAATTTTTTCCGTATTTTTCAAAAAATAATTTTATTGAAAGTGAATCAAATATGTGTTTTTCTTCCAAAAATTGTTCATCGTTTTTAGATATTAAGTTTAATAACTTATTTTTCTCTAAAAATAATTCTTTATATTTCTTGAGTAGGTTTTTGTTCATTGTTTTTATACTCTGTTTCAATTTGTTGGAATGCAGAAGTGCCGATTCTGAATTTAATATCATCAATGCGCATTTGAATTTTGCTTAAATTGTCTCTGCTGAAATTATTTTTTGCAATATCAAAAGCTTTTAAATATTCAATTAAAGCTTTTTCATTATCTTTTTTGCCGTAATAAAAATCACCTGATGCAAGCGTTGCAGAAGCGAGATAGAAATTGTCATTTAGTTTGAGAGCGCATTCTTTTGCTTTTTCAAGGTATTCAACAGTTTTTTCAGGGTATGCCTTTTGGGCTATTTGAGCTAATTTTGATGCAGAAAAATACATTCCGTCAAAATTCTCATGTTTTTCATCAATTTCATACGCCCTTACAAAATATTTTGCCGCAAGTTCTTTGTCATTTTTTTCCAGATATAATGTTGCAATATTTGAATAAGCCGCAGACATGTATTTGTTTAATTTATCATCACTGTCAAGTTGAATACATTTATTGTAATAATCCATTGCAATTTCAGTATCGCCTTTGTCATCTGCTGTTAATGCGTATTTAAAATATAATTCGGATAATGTTTCTGTATCCATTGCAGGATGAGAAATACTTACGGCTTTTTTGTAATATTCATATGCACTATTTACGTTTGAAAGACTGTCTTCAATATTTGCCAATGAAATATAAGCTTTTGTTATTAAAACTTCAGGCATGCCGTTTGAATTAATTATGTCCATCAATAAAGTTTTTGCTTTATCAGGTTTGTATGTTTCATAATAAATATTTGCAATATTTAGTTTTATATAGTTTTCTTTTGCTTTTTCCAGTGTTTGTTCATAAAATTCTCTTGCCAGTTCATAGTATTTTAGTGAATTTTCCCAATCTGACATTTTTTGGTAAGCGAGTCCGAGTTTTGTATATATTACAGGAAGATGATTGTAATAGTCATTATCATCTTTGTATGTCAACGCTGCTTGATAAAGTTCTATCATTTTAGGGTATTGGTATTGAAGTTCCTGTTCTTTGGCATATTTCAAAACATCAACTAGTGTTATCTGAATTTGCGGCTCCTCAGTATTTTGGTCTTGTGTTACAGCGTCGTTATTTTGTATATTTTGGCTATCGTTCGTGTTTAAATCTGAGTCTATATTTTTTTGTCTTGCCTCTTGAATACTTGCAACACTTGCTGCTAACATCTCCATTTCTTGCGGAGTTAATTTAAAAGGTAAATCTTTAACATCAAAACCCAATTTGCTCAAGTCTACATTGATATTAACATTTTGCGGCGTTGGAACTGATGAACTTCTGTTTGATTCAATCCATTGAGCCTCTTTTTTCTCAGGCAATGTATTTTGTGCTTCAGTATAATTTTGTTGGATTGGTGTTGTTCCTTGTTGAGGCTGGGTTTGTGTAGAAATAGTTTCTTTTTCTTTTGAAAAAGAGTTTGCGTAGGTAATCCCTTTAGAAAATTCAGCAGTGTTAATTTTTTTTGGCAGGAACAAATTATGGTATTCAATTTCTTTACGCATAGTCTGTCTTGAAAGTAAAATTGTTCTTTCAAGCGGTTTTAGCGGTAATTGAGCTTCGTAAATGTCAATGATGTTCTGATGAATTTTTACTGCTACGCTTTGAGGGATTGATAAATCAAGTTGTTCTTTAAAATAATCCTGAACATATAGCTGATTGTTTTCTTTTGTTAAAATTTTGTTGTTAAGCATTGTTGTAATACTATCTTCATCATACATATGCAGCTGTTTTAAAAGTTGTATCGTCATACCGTGTCTAAACAAACACATCATCCAGAAAAATCTTACGGCAATTGCAGGAATAAGATCTTCTGATTCTTTTTCCAGGTACTCGTAATAATTTAAAAAACTTTTTTGAAAATTTTCTAAAAATGTTTCAGGTGATTGCTGTTTAATTTCCATAATTTTCAATGAAAGTACAAGGAAAAAATGGTATCCTCTTGTGTATTTGTACAAGTCATCAAGTGCTTTCTGAGTACATCTGATTTTTTTATTCTTTAAATATTTTTCAAATAAAGGTTTTTCAAGTGCGTTTGTTGTAATTCTGTCAAGAGGATAGTTTTCAGGGAAATAAGATGCTTTAAATGTTCTTCCGATAAGTATTGTTTTTACTTTTTTGAAAGTCACAAGATGCATTAAGAAATTTATTATTTCTGTGCGATTTTCTTCTGTTAAAGCCTCAAACGAATCCAAAATTATTAAAATAGGCTTTTCAATGGTTGAAAAGTATGAGTGAATTTTTTGATTAAAATTTTCTGATTTGATTTTAGGCGGGTTAATAATTTTTTGAGTTTCAAGCTTTTTAAATTCTTCAAAAAAAGTTAGAAAAATATCGTCTAAAATTGTAGTTTCAAAACAGTTATATCGTAAAACAACCACTTCTTCAGATAAGAAATTGGTTGAGTAGTTAACAACTTGAACTTTTCCTGTTCCTAAAAATCCGTTTACATAAAGTATCGGTCGTTCATTTTGGTAAAAGTCATATAGTCCGTTAAGCTGTGCAACATTATTTTCTATTAAAACAGAATCTATCATCTCATTGTTCAGAGATAATATATCTTTTTTATCCAGAAAGAAATTTAAAAACTTATATTGCATAAATTTATATTAAACGATTTTAACTTTTTTTGCAAATTGTATCTATTTAATTGCAAAATTTGCATGTTGAATATATCATATTAATAAAGTGAGGAGTAAGAAATGGAATTTTTCAGACGTCATCAAAAAATTATTATATCTATTATTGCAATTACGTTTATTGCTTGGACGGTAGGTTTGTTGATGCTTCCTTTGATGTTACGCTAGGATTAAATTGTGAAAAAGTTTTTTAGTATAAAAAGAATAGCTGTATCACTGTTGTTATTTGCAACAGTAATTCTTTGTGCATCAGGAGTAAGTGCAGCTCAAGTTAAAACTAAAGAACAGGCAAGACAAAAAATTAATCACTTAAAATGGCTTGAAAAACTTGAACACAATAAACTTTATAAAAATCAGCAAAAACTCGAAACAACAGCTAACGACCTTGTTTACACAAAAAAACAACTGGATGTGGCAAGTGATGAGTTAGCTGGTATGGAAGCTAAACTGAATTCTGCTATGGCAGAATTTTCAACTTTAGATTTTCAGATGAAATCAAGAATAAGAAAGGTCTATAAGTCTCAAAGAAGAGGATTCTTTGTGCTTTTATTTTCTGCCAATGATTTTAATACTTTCTTAGACAGAATGTATTTTGAATCAAAAATAATAAAACAAGATTATCAAAAAGTTAAGGTTGCAAGAGATAAAGCAAATGAAATTGCTCAATTAAAATATCGAATTGAAGAGAAAAAACGTAATATTGCTCATTCAATAAAAACTATTAATTATCAACAGCAAACTATTCAAAAAGAAATTGCTCAAAATGAAAATATGATTCATAAACTTCGTACTGACCGTGTTGCTTATGAAAAAGCCGAAAAAGAACTTGAAAAACAATCTGCAAGTATTGGTACAATGATTAATCGAACGACAAATTCAAAAGATGATATCAAGGTTGCATCAGGTTTTATAAAACCTATTGCAGGGCGTATTACATCTCCATTCGGTTATAGAACGCACCCTATTTTCAACAGTCGTTCTTTCCACTCAGGTGTTGATATAGGCGGACAATTTAGAGGAGAAGTTCACGCTTCAAATTCAGGAAAAGTTATTTATACAGGCTGGTACGGAGGCTACGGAAAAGTTGTTATTATTGATCACGGGCAAGTTAACGGTAAACCGACAACAACTCTTTATGCTCACCTAGATTCTATTTCAACAACAAACGGTGCATATGTAACAAAAGGACAAACTATCGGACGAGAAGGTACAACCGGATACAGTACTGGCCCTCACTGCCACTTTGAGGTTCGTGTTAACGGTAAACCTGTAAATCCATTAAATTATATATAATGAGGTATTTACTTTGAAAAAGATGAAATATTTTATAACTATCACAATATTAATTATGCTTGCAATGCCTGCAAATGCAATAGAAGATGTTATATTGGAAGAAAAATCTACTAATATGACAGAATTTTCAGATTATACAGGTGAAAAATTCTTTAAATCGGTTTTTGAATTAGAAGAAGAACGCCAAAAATCAATTGACAGGCAAGAAAGAGACTTTAAAAGGACTTTTAGGTATTCTCCGCCTTCAAATTTTGACTATTCCGGCAGAACAATGCCGCCATTAAAAAAGATGAGATTAGGTGTCTCAAGATGGGTTAAATCAAAAGCTGAAAAGAAAAACAGTAAAGAAGAATCTGAAATTCAGGTTGATGCAAATGGTATGATTGTTGAAGATACTGTTTCTGAAGCCGATAATGAAAATGCAGTTTTGAACGATGAAGCGGAAGAAACTTCAGCAATGGTAAAATGTAAAACATTAAAATATCTTCCTGAATCAAGTGAAATGGAAGGTATTGGTGATGTTCTTGTTAAATTTCCGCAGCAGAACACAACTTTAACAGGAAAAAGAATGTTGTATAATACTGAAACCGGAATTATACAACTGTTTGATGATGTAGTTGTTACAAGAGACGGCAATACTGTATACGGTGATTATTTAAAAATAGATTTAAATGAAGAGTCGGGGTTGTTAACAAATGTAAAAGCATCTGAGATGAGTATTGATGTTGAAGCTGAAAACGGTTATATGTTTGGTGATAAAGTCATTACCGAAAACGGAAAACTTACTTCAAATTATGATAATTTAATGTTTTTGCGTTCTTCAGGCTTTGGTGATGCTCTGAAAAGTTTTATTTTGCCTCGTGAAGAAATGATGTTTCTACTTAATGATATAGATAAAAATAAATATTTTATAAAAGTAAATACTATAAAGATTAGTGCTAAAGCTTCACATGATAAAATTCAATTAAAACAACCTAAGATTTATTCTACTAAGACTGGTAAAAAGATTTTTGCTATGCCGACAATGACATTTTATACAAATAAAGAACACGATTATTTCGAAGGAAATTATCCAGAATTGGGTTCTTATTCATCTTTTGGTATGTATGCAGGTCCCGGCATTGTATTTGAAGCTCCATTCGGTTCAACTTTAAAATTAATGCCGACAGTAAATTATAAGAGTAAATTTGGCTTTGGGGGTATAGCAAGATTTCAAAGCGGAACTAACAAAACAACTTTCGGGTATAATACAGCAGCTAAAAGATTTGTTTTAAAGGGACATCAAAGACTTGATGACAAATTATATTTACACTATGGTATGAATTCGTACTTGAATAACTGGTTTATGGGTGAATCTTGGCTTGGTTATGGTGGTGAACTTGTTTATGAAGACGGCTACAGACGAGATGATTTCTTATATGATAAAGCTGCATTAACTTTTAGACATAGAATTGGGGCAGGTATATTCAGAGAAAATGAAAGAAACCGTTCAAATAAAAAAGTTTCCGGTTATCACAAGATGGGTACTTTTAGATTAAAATATATGGCTGAGGTTAACCAAATATTATATTCGTTGTACGGTAACGATGATGGTGAATACGGAAATGAAAACAGAAAAGGCTGGAAACAGGTTACATTAAGTTTGGTAGGTCAAGGCGCAGCATCCGTATATGGTACAGGTGATACGCAAATTATTGGTAGAATAGGGCCGAAATTAACAACTCAATACAAGAATTGGCGTCAGGAATTGGGTTATTTCTTGTCTGGTTCTCAAGACAATACACCAATGGTTACATTTGATTCATACAGATACGGACGTTCAAATGTTTATGTTAGGGAGTATTGGAGAATATGTAAATTGTTAACATTAGGTTTCTATGGCTCATATAATCTTTCTGATAATATTTATTACGACTATGTGGCAAGCAAAAATACACAGATAAGAGAAGCTACATTCTATGCTTCTATAGGTCCGGATGATTTTAAATTAAACTTAGGATATGATGTTGCAAGAGAAAATGCATATTTTGGTATTTCAATGGCTATGAATACAAAAGGTACAACTGTAGATTATAAACGTATGGAAATTAAAAATGCCGACGAGCTCGGTAAAACAAAAGGCGAAGTAAATCCAAGTTTAATTGAGAATAATAAATTTGTACCACCTCCAAGTCCTTATAAATCAAAAGCAGTTGTGTCAGAAGTAGAAGACAGCACTACATATATGAATGGAGAACCTCTATGAAAACAAGAAAAGAACTTGAAAAACAAATAATCGAATATGGAAGATTAATGATACAAAAAAATCTTTCACCGGGTCAGTCGGGTAATATTTCTTGCAGATATGGTGATAAAATTTTAATTACTGCATCAGGTTCTGCAAACGGATATTTACAACAAGATGATATAGTATTAATGGATTATGATGGAAAACCTGTTGACGGAGAAATTAAAAAACCTTCAAGTGAAAAATTAATGCATATAGAGATATATAAAAAGCGTCAGGATATAAATGCTATTTTGCATGTGCATTCTCCGTATTTAAGTTCTTTTGCCGCATCAGGTATTGCCCTTGACAAGCCTGTAATGGCTGAAAATACTTTTTATTTTGGTAAGATTCCTCTATCTGAATATGCATTACCTTCAACTTTTGAATTAGCAAATAATGTTGTAAAATATTTTGATGATTATAACGCTGTACTTATGGCTAATCATGGTTTTGTAATCGGATCAGATAATATAAATGATGCTTATTTAAAACTGGAATTGGCAGAGTCGTATGCGCAAATTGTTTTTAATACTTATGCGCTGGGAGGTGCAAAAGTTTTAACAAAAGAACAAGAAAGTGCTATATTAGCCTTGAGAAAATAATTTATGTAAATTTTAATCAATAAAACGGTTAATGAAAAATATTTTTCTGATAAAATTTATATAACACAGGTCGAGATATGAATTTAAAAAAGATTATAATTATAGGGATTATAGCTGTATTTTTGTTAATGCTAGCTTTGTTAGGCTTAGCTTGGCATAGAGGACTTTCTGAATCTGATGGGATATTTGCGTATTCGCAAGCTTTAGAATTATATAAAGGTGAAGATTATAAAAAAGCGTACGATAGATTTGCAAAAGTTCCTAATCGAGCAGCTTTGAAGCCTGCAGCTATATATCGTCAAGCTAAATGCGCAGAAAAAATGCAATCAAGTCAGCTTGCAAATAAATTATATAAAAAGTTAATACGAAAATATCCTAATTTTTCACTTTCTGTAAAGTTAAAATATTTGTTGGCACAAAATATTTATGACGAATCTCCAAAAAAGTCTAAAAAGAAGTTTGAATCGATTGTAAAAAAATATCCAAATAGTGAATATGCGATTGCTTCAAAATATTATTTGGGTGTTATTCAGGTTCAGGAATTGTCAGAAATTACAAATCCGACAAAACTTGAACTTTGTACTCAAAAAGCGGAGGATTATTTTAGAGATTATCTAAAAGATGCTCCTGCCGGTCGTTATGCAATTTATTCAATTAATAATCTAAAAGATTTGAAATCAAATTTATCGTCAGAGGATAATTTGATAATTGCCCGTTCATATTATGCGCTGGGTGAATTTGAACTTGCAAGAATGCATTTAGATAGGACAAATTCTGCTGATAGCTGGTGTGATATCGTAAAAAATTATTATGAACTTAATAATTATCCAAAGGTAAAAGAATTTACCGAAAAGGGATTGTCTTTATATTCTCAAAATGTAAAAAAAGAAGATTTATATTCAGCGGTAGATTTATATTTGCAAACTCAAGTCGGTAATAAATCTCAGGCATTAGCGAATTTATCAAATTTAGCAAAAGGTAAATACGGCGAGGATTACATAAAATATTTAACTTGTCAGAATGCTCCTTATGAGTTTAGAGACAATTGTTATTCAGAATTGTATTACAATTTTCAGGAAGGACAATTTGCTGCTGATGCGCTTTCAAACGTCATGTTTGCAAATATAAAAGCCGAAAACTATTACCAAGCAAAGCAGTTAGGTCTGGAACATTTAAAGAAATATCCAAAAGTTAAATCTACACCTTTTGTTTTGTTTTGGATGGCAAAAACTGAAGAACGTTTAAAAAATTATGAAGGCTCAAGAGAATATTATAAAGCTGTTACGGAATTATATCCTGATTCTTATTACGCATATAGAGCGTATATAGACCGATATAGAATTGACAATTCTCTTTTTGCAGATGATATAATTGACAAGCCTATAGTCTTTCCTTATGAACAATCAAAAGATGGTAACCTTGTTGTAAAGTTAGCTCTTTTAAAAGATTATGGACTTGTTAACGAATTGTGTAAAAATGATAAATTTGTTCAAAGCTGGCTTGCTTATGAAAGAGGGGACTACAATACATCTGTAGTTCTGGCAAGGGATGCTATGGATAAACTGGAAACAAAGCCTCCAAAGACTGATTTTAGATGGCGCTTGGTATATCCTGTGCATTATTACAATGATATAAAAGAATTTATGCTTAATAATAATCCGGTGCTTGTACTTTCTGTGATAAAGGAAGAAAGTCATTTTGATACAAAAGCAACAAGTGCAGTAAGTGCAAAAGGCTTAATGCAGTTAATGCCGCAAACAGCCGAAGAAGTTCGTATCGGTTATGGTTTAAATTTCGAGGATGCGAATTATTTATATAACCCTCGTAACAACATACAACTTGGCTGCATGTATCTTTCAAAATTAAAAAAAATAAATAACGGAAATAATTTCCTTGCAATATTGTCGTATAATGGTGGGGCAGGCATGGTTAAATCTTGGCAAAATCGCCTGAAATATTCCGATTTTGATGAATTTTTGGAACAGGTTCCATATTCTGAAACTCAAAATTATTTGAAAAAGGTTTACAAAGCTTACTGGAATTACGCAAGAATTTACGGGGAATAAATAGTGAGTGAACAGTGAACATCTGAGGCATTAAGATACTAAGGCACTAAGGCAGTAA
>CAYLHN010000064.1:0-10497 GCA_964383455.1 uncultured Muribaculaceae bacterium
ACCTGATATTGCATTATAGTAATTCTTAAATTTTGGCATATTGTATCCTTTCATTATCTTTTTACACTTGAATAAATTAAAATATCCTGCGGCTTTCCGTTTTTCATAGTTTCTGATTTCAATTCTGCTTCAAATTTTAATCCTGCAGATTTTAAAACAGCCGCCGCTCGGTAGTTTCCCTTAAATACTTTTGCCTTTAATTTTCTAAATCCCAGTTTTTTAAAGCAGTATCTTGTAAATTTTTTGGCAGTTCTCTTTGTGAAATCTCCCCAAAACTCAGGCTCAAAACAAGTTGTAATTTCTGCAGAATGAAATTTATTGCAATCACCGATTATATTTTCAAGAAAAACATAACCTGCAAATGTTTCATTATTTAAAATTACCCAATAAAACGGATAACTCTGCTCGATTGTACAGATAATGTCTTCAAGCAAGTCTTTATTCGAATAATCATCACTTAAATATCTCGAAAATCTTTTATTTAAATTATATATATTTTCTAAAAAATTAATATTTCTGTATATTTTATTTTTTCTATCTATTTTTACTTTAATAAATTTAATCATTTCTTGACTTTTCTCCTTAATATATGTAGAATGAATTCAGTAAAAAAAACAGGAGGAAAAATGACTGACCAAGAACTAATTTTCGAACAATATAAACTATATTCAGAATCCAAAGAAAGATTTGTAGACAGATCTTTTGCAACAAATAAATTTTATATGATGCTCATAATAGCATTACTAATACTCGTTTTTACAGTAAAGGGTTCTTCGTTCGGTCAAGTTTCAGCTCCTACAATTTTTACCGTTGTTGGAATGATTACCTGCGCTCTTTGGTGGTTGAATATCGACTCTTACAAGTGCTTAATCAAAATTAAATTTTCAAAAGTTCTTGAAGAAATTGAAAAAGCACTTCCTATACAGCCTTACGCAATGGAATATAAAGCATTAAGAGATTACAGAAAAGCTCAAAAAGGTTTTGTTTTTAGTGATATTCAAAATGTTTTTGCGGTAATAAGCTTTTTAATATTTTTATCATTGCTTTTAATTGATTTGATGCCATATATCTTTAAGTACGTATTATAATATCGGCATATTCAAATTTTACAAAAGCGTTATCAGTAGAAAAAACTTCAATGTCTCCTCGTTGAAGTTTTTCTCTTGAGTTATCATCTAAACCAAGTAATCCTTCAGCTTGAATACCGTTTATGTAACTAATAGTATTATTGCGTTTATTGAATTTTTTAAATACAGAATTTTTTGAAAACACATATTCTTTAGGTACAGATTTTAAATCTGTAATTCGTTTTTTTTCAAATTTTGTGGAAATTTTTTGAAAAGCTGATTTTATTTCTTCTTTCATTTTCATTTTGATTAACTCATCCAGACTTTTGCCTGATAAAAGCGCATCTTCTATTAATTGTTTTTTATTATTCATTTTAATTCTCCTTATATTTTTTTATCATTAAGATTACTAATTGTTATAATTTTTGCTTCAAGATGAGAATTTTCATCATCTTTTTGAAAGATATATTTACAAAGACTATCCAAAGCTTTTAATGCTGCGGATGTATCACGAAGCTTTTTCTTCCCTGTTAAGTTACCTTCTTTGTCGAGAATATCTTCTTCTTCAAGCGAAAATTCCGCAATTTGCAGTAATTTTTTCACTACATATCCGCGCTGCACTCTCAATGTTTGAATTTGATTGTTTAATTGTTTGTTTAATTCGCGGATAATTACATCTTTCGCTAACAATAAATCAGCCGTTTGCTTAAGATTTTTGTCTTTATAACCGGCATTTTTTGCCGCAATTTCTCCGTCTAAAAATTTTAAATATTCACTTACAAATTTTTGTTGTTGCTTTGTTATTTTATCCATATGTTAAGAACTCTTAATAAATTTGCCTATTATAAATCCATAAGCTATCATAAATATGCTATTTATATTTCGGCTAGTGTAAAATCTTATTAATAGGCATCACTTTTGCCTATTTTTTTTGTCTAATTTCTTTTAATAATTACACATGGCGCTTGTTGAACGTCAGTGCATAATTTTGAACGCATTGTTGCTAAATTTTCTTTATACATGCTCATCCAATATGAAAATTTTGCATATTGCGGATTTGCTTTTATTTTCATACAGGTGCCATAAACCAATAACGGTTCAACAAAAGGTTCGGGAATTAAAGAAACATCCTGTGCATCTTCAAATTTGCTTTTTTCATTACCGTTTAAATCTTTTACAAAGTTATTTGAATAGTATATTACATTAATAACTTTATCTTTGTTGTACTGAGGCAGCAAAAGCATATCATTTAAAACGCTGTAATTTTCCGAACAACCTTTTGTATCAAATAAAAAACGTTCAAAATCAGGTGTATAATGCAATTTTTTACCGTCAATACTAAGAGTATTTATTTTACCATTTATAGTATTTTTCAATTCAGAAGTGTTTGCCGGTAAATTCAAATTAGTTTTTCTTAAAAGAAAATTCCAATTATCGAATGTGCAAATTTCTGCATTTATGATATTTAAAATATTTTTTATTTTAAGGTGGTCATTTTTGATTAATTCGCTAAAAGTATTTACTTTTTTATAATTTAATTCGACCAAACATTTGTTAATTATTTCAAGATAATTCATTTTATTTCCTTTCATATCATGCGGCATCAGGGCAAAACAAAATTGTTTTGCCCCTAACCCTTGTGCTATTTAATAAGTCCTTTTTTGAGTTGATCCATAATTTCTTTTTCGTATTTCAAAAAATCAGCACTGGACATTTTGCCGATTTGCTCACGAGTAAATGGAGCATTGTTCTTTCCATCATTTTTAGTTTTTTGTGCATTGGCTTGAAGCCTTTGCTTTGCTTGAGAATTTGCTTTTTCCAAATTTTCTTCGTGCGCTGCTTTCTTTAGATATCTTTCTATTGCCGATTTTTCAACTTGTTCGACAATTTTTGCGATTTTAGAAAGTTCATCTTTATCAAATTGAATCTCGTCTGATTTAAGATAATTCAATATTTCACTGCGTCCATCAGCAGTAAAAAAGTTTGGATTTTCATTTTCGAATTCTTTAAAAGCCGCATTTTTATCAAAAACTGTTTCAGGTTTATTTTCCATCATATTGTGTACATTTTCATCAAGCGCCTTCCTGATTATATGATTCAATAAATTTTGTCCTTGCTGATGGTTTACAAAACCGGAATTCAAAAGAGTTTGAAGATTTGCAATATCTTCTTTAAAACTTTTTGACAGTTGATTATCACGAGACTTTTTATCGAAATTTGTATCAAGCTTACTTTCGATTTTTTCTTTTAAATCCTCAGAATTTTCTTTTTTAGATTCAGTTTGAGACTCAGCTTGTTCGGCTAAAGATGTTGTTTCTTTTATTTCTTCTTCTGACATTTTAATCCTCATTTCTTACTCTATTCATGTATTCGACAGCTTTTTCAATTGCATTATCGATAAACCTTGTAAATAACATAATTACAAAGGGCTTAAACATTGGTGGAAACTCCAATCTTTCAACAATAAACGCAATTGCCGCCTGTTTTTTTTCTTTTCCTGAACTTGTTGCAAGTTTATTTTCAGCATAATTAACTGCATAACCTGCAAGTTCTTTTATTTTTTCCTTAAATTTTTTAAACATTTGTCCTCCTCATAAAAATCGACGCAGAATAAATCTGCGTCGAGGGTAATATGCATTCATCGGGTAGTTAAATAACTACTTAAAAATTTAACTAAGGGTTTGATGGTGTTTCTGATTCAGTTTCCGTTTCGTTATTACCTGAATCTGCAGTTGGATCTTCTACAACCATTTTTGCAAGAGCTTTTGGCTGAACTGTTTTTGCACCATATAAATACAAACCTCTTACCAAATCTGCAAATGAATCTTTATCTCTTAAGCTTTCAATTCTTGCTAACTGAGAAGCAAATGTAATTGCATCGTTTGTACCTGCAAGAACATAGAATAAGCCTGAAGTTGCAGTTAAATTAGTGCTTACAAGAACATCCATGCCTGCAATTCTTCCGATTGCACCTTCTCTGATTGTTTCATCTGCAACGTTATGTGCACCAATAAATTCTGTACTTTGCAATAAATATGATTCAATTGTCGGATTAATAATTACCCAAGGTTTTTTGTTACCGGTAAGAGCATTAGAATTTTTTAATTTCATAGCAAGTTCTACAAATTTTGCATAAATAGTTGATTTATCTAATTCAACAGCGGCTTCTTCCGAACCAACAACATTATTTTCATCAACTTCCGTATGCATCCCGAGCAAATAAGAATCTTGAACTTCTTCTATTGCGCGTCTTGCACTTTCAAGATGAGCTGCCATAATGTCTTGATTTGCCTGTGCTTGGGCAACATCATTGATTTTAAAAGCAAAGTATTTCTTTTGATCAATGGTTAAATCCATTGATGTAGGATTCAATTCACTGTAAGAAAGACTGTCTGAACTTACGGTTGAAATTGTAACATCCGCAGGTGTAATAATTTTAACCTTATCACCTTGATTTTGAATGTCTCCTTCGTAATTTCTGTTAACGCATTGCATCATTACACAATTTTTTTCCAAAATTGAATTTAATTTCTTACTCCAAATTTCCGGAATAAACGCAGAGTATGCGTTTGTTGCTGTTGTTTGTGCTGCTTCTGATTGATTTTCTGTCATTTTCTTTTTTCCTTTCTTTTTCTTGTACTTTTTGAAGACAACTAGTCTTCATTGTATATTTCCTTAAATTGAATGCCGATGACGGCGGCATTGTGTTCAGGTTTATTTCCTTCGATGCAAAGTTGTACTGAATAATTGGCTTCTGATATTTCAGCTTTATAAATACTTTCGGTTGATAGTGCCCAAACCCCTTCGTTCTCATTTTCATCAGGCCAAGTATCGTGAAACTCCGAAGTGGAATTTTCTTTGTACCAAAGCAAATTTTCATAATTATTTGAATATATAATTTCAGGATCATCCTGACTTTCAGAATCAAAATTTTTGTATACAGAAAAATTAAAATTATTTTCAAAAGATTCATCAAGAATAAAGTAGAATTCATCTATAGTTTTTCTGACCGTAGGATTGCCAAGCCCAAGAAAAGGCGATTTCCACATAAATTCTATTGCTTCTCCGCTAAAAGTATTTGAAATATCTTCTCTGTAAATATTTCCTTTGTTATCACCTGTCAAAATATAATCGTCAAATAAACATGCGCACGTTATATTCTGAGGTAAAACTCTTTTATACCAAGCCTGATTTACTATATCGTTAATCCAAATTGTATGAAAATAGTTATCGTTTCTATATGGAATAAAATACCAAACTTGATTTTTTTCTTTGTAGTTAAGTGCAAAAATTTCTCTTCTTCTTTTAAAATCAAAATTTTTGAATTCTTCTTTTATATTTTCGGTAATTTCACTTCCAAGCATAACTTGATTCATATCTCCAACTTGAAGAGTGAAAATTCCTGAACTGAAAAAATACTGTTTATTATTAACCGTAACGATACTGTTTGCTGAATATGCACCTTTATCGGCAAAAGGAGTAATTGCAAAATCGCTTGGATTTGAACCGTTTAAAAGATATACAGAATCTTCTTTGTATATTGCAAGATAATCTTTGTAAGTTTTAAGTGCCGTTATGTCGTGAGTATCTGTATAAAAATTATTAATATACCCTGCGTCGCCTGAAGTTTCAAAATTATCGTATGTACCCAATGCTGAAAAATAAAGCTTTGAACCTTCTGCGGCCCAAATTCGGCCTTTATACGAAGTTACAACACTCGGATATACAGGGGTTTCATCTTCGTGCTTGAGGTTACATTGTACAATATCATATGTTTCATTATTTTTTACATAAAACATTTCATCTTCGTCACCATATACAATCACCCCATTTAAAAATTCCAAAAAATGCGGTTTTGAAGAGCTAACAGTTTTTTCTAATTCTATAAGAGATGAAGAATCATCATAAATATACAGTTTTCCGCTTTCTACTGATATAATAAGTTTATTACCATCATTTGATTTCAATTCCTGCATTGCGGTTACACAATCATTATTCGGAAGAGATTTAAAAAGGGCATTTCCTTTTTGCCTTGTAATCCCTTTATTTCTCAATATTTCTATATTTTTTGAATCTGCCCAGAATATGTTTTTAGTATTCATTCCAAGCTCGGTTTTTGTAGAGGCCTGATTTATTCCTCCTGATAAATTGTAATAAAAATTGTCCATTTTATTCTCCTATTGTTGTTTTTGAAGATACCATCTTATTTTTGTTCGGATAAAATCCCCGACTTCATCCCGTTCAATCCAGGAATAAGGTGGAAGAAACACAATATCTATTTTTCCTGCACTTGTTGTATTTGGATGTGTTTTTCCAAATTCGTAATGAGTTAAAACAGTATTTCTTCCGATTGGTATGTTATATTTTTTGACAAGTAAAGAACAAAGCTGCATTGCTGCTTCAAATTGAATTCTAGTAATTGGAAAGTTTCCGATATCTTTTTTATTCTTAAATCCCATCATTCCGCATAACGCAACACCTATTGAACCGGTATTTCCGCCTCCTGTATGCGGAGCATACATACCTGATTTGCAAACCTCATTTGCTTCCGGTTCAAATTTTCCATTATGTATTTTACCCATATTGTCAACCAGATAGTGATAACATTCTTTTTCGTGACAATTTGGGACAGCCCCGCCGGCTGTCCAATGCAAAATTATTCTTTTCATTTGTGTACCTTCTTTTATTTCAAATTATTTAACTTCTTTTATATATTCAGCAACTAAAGCTAAACGATTTCTCACTCTCAGTTTTAACATCAAGCGCTCAATATATGTTTCAACGGTTCTGGGCGAAATTTTCATCTCGAAGGAAATCTCTTTATTTCCGTAGCCTAAGCACAGAAGTTCCATAACTTCTTTTTCTCTTTTTGTTATTGCCATTTATACTTCCTTAAATTTTGAGCTATATTTATATGCTACATTGAATATTCATATATTTTTTTATATATAAGCATTTATAAATTTTAAATATTATTATCAAACAATCCTATTTTTAAGGAACTCAAATTGGAATAACATTTCTTTTTTTTGCCATATTCGTTGTAATTAAGATAGAATTTACCCTGCTGCTTGACAAAAACCGAAGATTCTTTCTTTTCCTGATAAATATCTTTATGATATTTTTCAAAAAATTTTCTGGCCTTTTTATTTGTAATCCGATATCCGGATACGTTATTTTTAAAATCAATTCTTGTAAGTTGTAGAACTGTATGCCCGCAAACCGGACATTCTTCAAGATAGTCCATTTCTTTAATCTTATATTTTTCATCAGGAATTAATTCAAACGTCCTGCACTCTCGTAATCCCCCGCAGCATTGCAAATACCCCATAATTTCCTCCAAGACACACAATATCTCCCTATTTATTTGAAAAACGACTTTGCCGGCTTGGGCGTGAGCCTTATTCAAATTTATGTGTCTATTATAGACTTTTTATTAAAAAAAAAAGTCCGTTTTTTTACCTAGGTAAAATCCCGTCCGTAAAATTACGTAGGTAAAATTACGGACAAAAATTTTCGACAAAATCATTAAAAGTTACTTCAATTCTAGCTTTTATGAGTTCTCTTAAAAGCACAAAAAAGGGCAGAAATTTTGTAAAATTGACAAAATTTCTGCCCTTTTTTTTATAAAAAATCAATTTACATGCCTGAAATTATTTCTTGATTTTCTGATTCAGGCATGGGTTTATTCATGACTGCACCTAGTTCTGTCATTTTTTCGGCATTAACAATGATACTGTCTCTTCCGTCTAATTGCTTCAGACCTGCATCAATTTTTTCTCTTGCAGCTCGAATATTTTTAACCATGTCTGCAAATTTATCCAGCATTTTTGTTGCAAGTCTGGATATTTCTTGAGCGTTCTTATTTTGTCTGTTTACCACAAGAAATGAATTAATTATTTTAAGACTTGCCAAAAGTGTTGACGGTGAAACAGGCATAATTTTATTTTTCCAAGCGTAATCCCAAAGTGCATTATCGTCGCAAAACATAAGCGAATAACAACTTTCAATCGGAATAAACATCAATATATACTCAGGAGAAAGTCCTGAATTTTCAGGTGTGTAGTCCCTTTTTGTAAGTCCTGAGATATGCGCCTTTGTTGAATCTTTAAATTCTTTTAGATAATGTGCTTTTTCATCAGGATTTTCTGATTCTAAATAAGCGGAAAAAGATGCTAATGAAGTTTTTGCGTCAATCATTACACACTTATTTTCAGGAAGCATAACTATCGCATCCGGTCTGCCTTCAACTGTGTTTGCCTTTTGCAATAAATATTCTTCATCTTTTCTAAGTCCCGAAGCTTCAAGAACTTTTTCCAATACGATTTCACCCCACTGACCTTGAGTTCTGTTATCTGATTTCATAATTTTAGTTAAAGATGAAGTATCTTGCGAAATTTTTGAACCTGCTTCGATAAATTGCTTTATATTTTGGTCAAATTTAATAAAATTGTCATTTTCAGATTTAAATTTTTCATTTGTTCTTTTTTCAAAATCTTCAATTTTTTCTTTAAATTTTGAGAAAAAATCTTCCAACTTTTCTTTATTTGCATTTGTAAGTTTTTCAGAGTTTTGTTCAAAAATTTTATTAGCCAGATTTTCAAAATTAAGCTGCATTTGCTGAGTTAATTCATCAGTTGATTTTTTGTTTTTACCATTAACAAAAATAAAAATAACAACTGCCAAAACAGCACCCGTTAAGAACCCGCCTAAAAACAATAGTATATCCATAAAATCCCCTTTTTTAAAATTATAACACATAAAGGTAATATTTAAACAATGATAACAAAAACAGGAGCCATCAAGCTCCTGCTTTAAAATGGTACCCCCAAGCATGTGATGTGAGATCACTTGCTCATAAGATTTTTGAAATAATAAATTCGAATTATGACCCGAATGTTTCTTTAATAATTTCTTTAATTATTTCGCGTAGTAGATTTTAGTCTATCAATTCGCATTTTATTGATTAAATTCAAATAAACTAATCTTTGTTTTGTGCTTTATTATAGCAGTCTTGGATGTAACTCCAACAATTATTTAGTTCTTCATCATTTGCAAAAATACGTTTTGGCAATAGTATGAACATTCTATCTCCAATAAAAAGTAGTATTGTATCATTTTGATTAGCAATATGTACAACTCCACTCCAATAAAATGTGGATGTGCTTGCTGAATTTGTTTGTTTTATACCTACATCATCAATTACTACACACCGTTTAAAATTTGAGCCTTTTATCATCTTTTTCATTCCTACATAAGTGGAATGATATATAACAAATAGTAAATATACAAAGAATAAGGTCATACAAACTAGTGGAAAGAACACCATATTAAATATGTGACTAGGCATGAATATTGATATTACTGTTACTATAGCAGATATAATAGGTAATGCAATAAATATTCGTTGCATTTTAAAAAAGTGCGGAACTTTCCATACATCTTTACTGGCATGTTTCAAGTCTTGTTCATTTATATCAAAATCAAAATTATAAGAAGTCATAATACTCTCCTTTACATAACTACTCTATCATAACAGGTAGTTATGTGCAAATTATTTACAATATAGATAAACTTTTGGCTATTGACTTGTTTTTTGTTGAGTAAAGTTTACTACAAACATCAATCTAAAAAATATACAGATATAATAAAACCAAATTTCTTATTCGAACATAGGTAAAAACTTGTCAAGTCAGCATATACAGGTTTATTACTTCAAAATGGGTTAGGGTAAAAATTCGCTTCATTCGAACGGTTTAAAAGCAATAAAAAAGAGGCTTTCGCCTCAATTTTTATAAATGGTACTCCCAGGCGAATTCGAATCGCCGTCGCCTCCGTGAAAGGGAAGTGTCCTAGGCCTCTAGACGATGGGAGCCTATGTGTTTGTGTTTCAATATTATAATAAGAAAAATAAAATGTCAACTACTTATTTTATTTTTTGTAAATTACTTGAAAACTTTTTATATTTCAAGTAAAATTAAGTATATTTAAATTATAAGGATAAATGTAATGTTTGAGAGATTTACGGAAAAAGCGATTAAAGTTATAATGCTTGCCCAGGAAGAAGCAAGAAGGTTAGGACATAACTTTGTAGGAACAGAACAAGTTCTGCTTGGTTTAATTGGCGAAGGTACAGGCGTTGCGGCAAAAACTTTGAAATCAATGGGTGTAAACCTAAAAGATGCCCGTACGGAAGTTGAAAAAATTATCGGCAGAGGTTCAGGTTTTGTTGCAGTAGAAATTCCATTCACACCTCGCGCTAAAAGAGTTTTGGAATTATCTTGGGACGAAGCAAGACAATTAGGACACAATTACATAGGAACAGAACACTTGCTCTTAGGTTTAATCCGAGAAGGCGAAGGGGTTGCCGCAAGAGTTTTGGAAAATTTAGGCGTTGATTTGAATAAAATCAGAAGCAATGTAGTTAAAA
>CAYLHN010000065.1:0-9875 GCA_964383455.1 uncultured Muribaculaceae bacterium
ACTGCATAAACTGAATGTCTTAATTGAAAACGTTACGGTAGCATTTGAAAATTATGAGTTTTATAAATATTTTCAATGCCTACAAAACTTTGCGGCAGTTGATTTAAGTGCATTTTATCTGGATATTGTAAAAGACAGGCTTTATACATCAGGTAAAAAGTCGCTTTCACGTCGTGCTTGTCAAACAGTTATGTACGAAATATTGCAAGCTTTGGTTAGAATTATTATGCCTGTAATGCCTCACCAAGCAGAAGATATTTGGCAAAATGTTCCTGAAAATCAGCGCGGAGGATTGGAAAGTATATTACTTTCTTCTTGGCCTGAAATGAAAGAAGAATGGAATAATGCGAAATTAGACGAAGATTTTGCAAAAATATTGAAAATTCGTGAAACAGTAACAAGAGCAATAGAACCTCTAAGAGCCGATAAGAAAGTCGGAAGTTCTTTAGAAGTTGCAGTTTATGTAAAATCAAACGAAAATGAATTATTAAAATCTTGCGAAAATGAACTTTGCAATATCTTTATTACATCTCAAGCCTTTGTAACAGAAGAAAAACCTGCTGATGTATTAAATGAATATACAGAAGAAGAAACAACTGTTTGGGTAACAAAAGCACACGGTGAAAAATGCTGTCGCTGTTGGAAGTATCGAGAGTTAAATTCTGACGGTATTTGTCCTGAATGTCAAGAAGCAGTTGAATAAATTATCAAAACGGGTATTTGATTTTAAATACCCGTTTTATTTTTCAAAATCTAATAAATCTTTTGGCTCTACGCCCAGTACATCTGATATAATTTTTAATTTAGAAAGAGTTATATCAGTTTTTGCCGTTTCAACCATTGAAATTAAAGAACGAGATATTCCTTCTGTTTGTAAAAAATCATCTTGCTTGATACCCTTTTCTTTTCTTATCCGTTTTAAATTTTTTGCAAATTTTTGTAAAAATTCCTTGTTCATATTATTATTATCAGCTATACTGACAATAATACAATCAGTAGCACTGACATTTTGGAGATACCTATGGAATTTGAATACTATTTAATTGAAGAAAAATATTACATTATTGCAATAAATGAAATAAGCAAAAATATAAACTCTATATTACAGGATATGTTTTATAAGATAATAAAAGGCAATGTTAAAAAATCTGACATTGAAAAAATAATAGCGTTAAATATTAGTATTTGTTGTTTGACTTATTCTTTGAGGCAGCGCAGATTAGATTATTATAAAACTATTGACGAAATTTATATCGATAATTTTACATATAATGAAATGGTTTAAGATTTTTTTATAAATATATCCTCTTTTTGTATGGTTAATTTTATTCAAATATAGATTAAAATAAAAAAGCAAAATATAAAAAGGAGAGATTTATGTTTTTTAATTTAGGTAAAACTAACAGTGAAAATGTTTTGATTATTACAGAAGATTATGAAATTAAAGGTACAGTTTTTAATGTTGGTTTTTCAAAGAAAAACAGATTTTTAAGTGATTTATTGAATAAAGCCAATAAAAACTTTATTGCAGTAAAAAATTGCGAAATCACTTACAAAAACAAAGGCGGCGAAACAGAGTTTATTGATTTCTTGCAAATAAATATGCGTTATGTGATTTTAATTCGACCATTGAAGCCTGAAGAAAAAATATCTAACGTTTAGTTATTATTATTATATTCTATTGCTTGATTAACATTATTAATGCCTCTTTCCATGCTGGAATTAGCATTGTTAACTGTTGTGTTGACTTTTAAAACAAAGTCTACACCATAATTCCAAAAAAGCCAAATTCCTAATCCAAGTAAAATAAAAACAATCCATTTTGTCATAAAAACTCTCCTGAAAAATGAGAATACGCAACGCAACATTAATATTATAACTTATATTTTGACAATATTCAAGTGTTTAAGGGTTATTTAATATTAATATAGTTGTAAAATTTCGTCTATACCTTTTTTAGCAGTGTTAAAGATTTCCATTAATTGTTCTTGATTATAAGGTTCACCCTCTGCAGTTGTTTGAAATTCTATTATTTTACCTGATTTTGTCATAACAACATTTGAATCAACTTGTGCTCGGCAATCTTCTTCATAGCACAAATCAAGTCTAACATCATCATCAACTATACCCACAGAAATAGCAGCAATTTCCTCTTTTATAGGGTTTTCTTGCAGTTTACCCTGTTCAAGCAATTTTTCAACAGCAATTTTTAAAGCCATAAAACCGCCGCAAATGCTTGCTGTTCTAGTTCCTCCGTCAGCTTGAATTACATCAGCATCTATTGTAATTGTCATTTTAGGTAATTTTTCTAAATCTACACAAGCTCTGAGACTTCTACCTATAAGACGCTGAATTTCCTGAGTTCTGCCGGAAATTTTTGTTCTTTCTCTCTCACATCTTGTTGATGTTGATGACGGTAAAAGTGAATATTCAGCAGTTACCCATCCTCTATCGGAATCTTTATCCATCCATTTAGGTTGTTCTTCTTTTACAGAAGCGGTTGTGATTACTTTAGTATCGCCAAATTCTACTAACACTGAACCTAACGCATTTTTTGTAAAATCTTTTGTGAATTTTATTTGTCTTAATTCATTATTTTGTCTTCCGTCGTTTCTCATTTTTGTCCTTTCTATTCGCATTCCCAAGTGTAAATTTGTCCGCAATATTTGCATACTGCATATTTATTCATAAAATCTACATTTGGAATAAAAGTTTTTCCGTCAATTGTAATTTCTATTTGATGTCTGATATTATATTTTTGTGAAAAATTTCTGTTACCTTGGTAGTTTTCGTCAAACATTAATTCAAATTTATCAACACTGTTACAATTTTTGCACCTAAACATTATTTTGCCTTTTTCTTTTTTGAATTTGATTTGATTTCTTTTATACTTAATTGTTTGTACCATAAAGTATAGCAAATTGTGCGTAAAGGTAATGTGTAACTGACTACAAGCCACGAAATCATTGAAGAAATTATCATTTTTGTAATATCTAATGATGTAATCATATATTGCATGTTTAATACTGCAAATGCCGAATTCCATTGCTCAATCGGCAAACTTTCCGAAACAACAGGATCTAAAATCATTGTAAACAATTTTGGTAATTGGAAAATATCAAAGACAAATTCTGCTAATTTTGGTAATAAATAGTATGTAGATATTCCGACAAGCAAAATTAATCCAAGTGTTGTTAAAAAATTACCTTTTACAAGCTTTGCACTTTTTGTAAAACATTCTGCCGCAGTTGAATTTCTTTCAAATGTAAATACTTGAAAGATTAACACTATATAAACAAATATTATTCCGGCGAACAACCAAAACGGAGGTAATACAGCGACAATGCCAAACAAACCAAAGAACAGCCATAGCGCTATAAATTCACCAACTCTTTTTGACATTGTTGCAACTTTTTTATGTGCATTTATGTCATAAATTCTTCCTGACTTTATTGTATTTTCAGCCATTGAACCTACAGAAACATATGCGACTAAATATTCCCAAAGTGCTTTTGTTAATAAAAATATTCCCGGCAAAGAAAGTAGTAGTGCATATAAAAAAGTGTTTGATGTATCAATAAATGAAGCACCAAAACCGTTAACAAACCATATTGGTAAAACTAAAGCTAATATTATGCCAAAAACCTGTCCCCATACAGGAAAAGACATATATTTTAATAGCGTAGTAAGATGTCTTAAATAAATTCCGACACCCTCTATGAATATTTCAAATACTGTTTTGTTGTCTTTTGCCATAAGTTATACAATCCTTATTTTTATTATATAATCATTTTATAACAAATCGGTAAATTTTAAAATGGATTACAAAGAATTAATAAAGTCATTTACGGCAGACAATTATCATAACAATGTAAATTTGCATATTCATTCGTGCTTTTCAGACGGGAAAATGACTCCGGATGAAATACTTGAACAAGCCAAATCCGGAGGTTATGAGTATATTTCAGTAACCGACCATAACAATTTTGACGGATATTTGAAAACGAGTTTGAAAAACGAAAATATTGTTATATCAGGTATTGAGTTTGATTGTTGGTACAAAACAACATTTTTTCATCTTTTAGGATATGGATTTGATATTAATACAGATTTACTAACTCCATTTCTTGCCAAAAATAAAAGAGATACAGAAGCTGATTGGGTTAGAATATTTGCAAAAAGAGATGTTAAAAAACTTATTCAGGCAATTCATGATGCAGGCGGTATTGCGGTTTTGGCACATCCTGCGTGCTATTGGTGCTTAAATCTTGATAGTTTTGTAAAACAACTTATAGATTTTGGTCTTGACGGAATTGAAGTTTATTATCCGTATGAAAGACACAGGGGTATTATAAAATTTCATTCAAGAAAAACTGTTGAAAAAATTGCAGATAAATACGGACTTATTAAAACCGGCGGAACAGATTGCCATAGCAGCAAATTACATTAATCTATAATAATTTCCTGCTCATTTTTATAAGTTACATAACCCAAATTAGCCGCAGGAGGTTTTCTTAAATACTTTCTTTTTGTGTAAATAACTCCTATTTTACTTGAATTTGCACCTTGCGAATATTGTTTTGCAAGTTTTGCACATTCAAAAATTAATTCATCACTCGGTATTTCATTACTGTTAAGTTTTAAAAGCACATGGGAACCTGCACAAGTGTGAGTATGAAACCATAGGTCATCTTCTTTTGCAAGTTTTGAAATTATATAATCGTTCTGCTTGTTATTTTTACCCACAAAAACTGTGTGTCCTAATATATTTCGTTCATCTATTGTTGTTATTTTTGATTTTTTAATATCTTCGTCGTGTAAAACTTCTTGTTTTATTTCGTTTAGGATTTCAATATTTTCCGCGCTTTCAATAGTATAAAGTGTTTGCATGCAGTAACCTTTTTCGTTAGAGAGTTCTTCTTTTAATTGCAGAAGTTTTTCAGTTGAACGCTTTGATTTATTATAAAGTTTAAAATATCTGTTGGCATTTTCTTTTAACGTTTTTGTCTCGTCTAAATCTATTATGATTTCTTCATTTGTTTCCCAGTCAGTTAACGTGCAAGTTTTCTGAAAATCTTTTAAATTGTACAAATTTGCCATTATCAAATCGCCATATTTTCTGTAGCGCTCTGCATTTTTCTCTTTTCTTAATTGACGTTCTATTTTTTCCAAAGAATTTTCTGATTTTTTCAATCTATGTGATACGTTTGTTTTTAATTTTTGTTTTAATGTTTCTATAATTTCTTTAGATTGATGATAAGAAAAATAATTGTCAATCATATCATTAACGCTATTTTGATTTAAACCGTCAAGAAGTTGCGAAAAAAGTGCATATTTTGAAAAATCATCACTTATAACCGGTGAAATGAACTTTAACTCCAGAAAATCCTTTATTTTTTCAATGTCCTGGCCTTTACACATTTGAGCGAAAGGCTTTGAAAATCCAAAGAATTCATCAGCAAGTGTTTCGAAATTAATTTGACCGTTATAACTTAAAAAATCCCGCTTATTTTGTTTTGGCGGATAAACGTAAGGAACATTTCCTCTCATTTCTCTGTCACGGCTTTTTTCTGAACCAACATTGTGTGCACAACCTAAAATGATACCGTTTTTTGTGTTATAAAGCGCTATATTTGAGTGTTTTCCCATCAATTCTATTGCTAAACACAAATTAATTTTGTCGGATAATTCGTCATAAGCTTCAATATAAATTTCTAAAATTCTTTCATAAAAAGGCTGTTCGATTTTTAATATTTTGCCGTTTTCTATATATTTTCTAAGTAACATGCAAAACATTGGCGGTTGCTTGGGAATAGAAAGATAACGCTTTTCTTCGTTTTCTTTACTCATAAAACAAACGTGATGAAGATTTGGAGTGATATTTACATAAAAACGTTTTGTTTCACCGTTATTTCTTAAAATAAAAATAAATTCACGTCTTGTAGGCTGCTGAATTTTTTGAATTCTTGCCCCGCAAAAAAAATCACTGTTTTCTTCAACAAATGCTTTTAGGGTTAAATTATCAAAATAAATCATTTTAACCTCTTAATTTAGCAGCACCCTTCAAGTATACAAATTCCGGTTCAAAATCATCATTACAATTAATTACAATTAAAACTCTCAAACATTTTGGTAAAGAATTCGGAACATTTAATTCATGATGACACATCATAGCTGCCTCTTTCCATCCAAAATCAAGCCTTGCGAATTTTGCAGGAAATGCAGCATTTAAATCTTCAGTGAGTGTGAAAAATACATGAGATATGTCATTTTCCTCAATATTATTTACTCTGACAAGTTCTTCAAGAAGTTCTAATGTTGCTTCTTTTATTGATTCTTCAGTATTGTTTTCAACTGTAATTGCGCCTCTAATTCCCTTTGATAACATTTTTTACTCCGTTATACCAATCTCTTGCAAACATTTCACCTTTACCCTCAGGTTTTACTCGTTTCAATAAAAGACTGCCTTCTCCGCATGCAACTTCAATTCCGTCTTTAGAAATATTTATAAATTCGCCGTTTTTACCATTTCCGTTTAAAACTTTAGTCTCAAGCACTTTTATAATTTTGTCGTTAAAATTAAAATATGCACTTGGACATTGATAAACTCCTCTTACTAAGTTGTGCAAATCGTGTGCAGATTTTGACCAATCAATTTTACATTCTTCTTTTGTGAGTTTGTTTGCCATACATATGCCATCTTCACATTGTTTTTCAGGAGTTATTGTTTTATCGACCAGCCCTACAAGAGTTTTTTCTATCATTTCCGGTGATTTATCAGCCACTATATCAAATAATTGAATACAATTTAAAGTCTCAGGTATTTCAATTGGTTCTTTTAAGCAAACATCACCGCAGTCCAAACCCAATTCCGTTATCATTGTGCAGATGCCAGTTTGTTTTTCTCCGTCAATAATTGCTCTTTGTAAAGGATTTGCGCCTCTGTATTTAGGCAATAATGATGCATGAAGATTAATTGTTTCATATTTTGGAATATCTAAAACTTCTTGTGATAAAATTTGCCCGAAAGCAAAAGTTACAAAAAAATCAGGTTCAAGTTTTTTTAGTTCCTCCTGAATTTCCGGTTCTTTTCTTATGGATTTTGGCTGAAATACAGGTAAGTTATTAGCAATTGCGCACTCTTTTATAGGCGACATAGTAAGTTTATGTCCTCTGCCTGCAGGTTTGTCAGGTTGAGTTACAACTGCCAAAACATCAATTTTATCCGATTTTATAAGATATTCTAATGATTTAAGTGCAATTTTTGGAGTTCCAAAAAATATAACCTTAATCTTGTTTTGCATTTTGACCTTCTTCTGCTTTTTCATTTTCAAGAAGTTTATCGATTTTTTCTGTAAGCTCAGGTTCGTCAATCATTTTTTCAACTTCAAGCGCTGGTAAATCGTGTTGTTCAAGCTGTTCTTCCGCTTCAAACCTGTTAATTGCGTGGTCAACAAAAAGAATTCCGTCTAAATGGTCGTATTCGTGTTGAATGCATCTTGCCAATAAAGTTCCGTCATGAGCTTCCATTACAAAAGAACGACCTTTTATGTCCATTGCTTTAATCATAACATCGCTATAGCGTTTAACTTTTGTAAAAGCTTCAGGAAAACTCAAACAGCCTTCTGAACTTATTACGGCACCTGATTTTTTTATGATTTTAGGGTTTATAAATACGATAGGGTTTAATGGTTCGTCTCCTGTTGATACATCAACAACAAAAACTCTGTAGCCTTCACCTATTTGAGGTGCAGCAAGCCCTACACCATTTTGCGCATACATAGTATCAAGTAAATCATTTACCAAATCATGAATTTTTCTTGAAACTTTGTGAACATCTTTAGCGGTTTGTCTTAAAAAAGGGTCTCCAAATTTCAAAACTTTTCTTACTGACATAAAAAATCCTTTATACTCTCTGTTAATCAAATTATAACACAGAAGATAATTTTATACAAAAAGCGGATGTCAGTATTATGCTTGCGGGAAAATAATATTTTTTGTAATGAAATGTAACAAAAACTTCAAATGTATAAAGTTTTTATATGGTAATGTCGATAAGAAATGTGTATTAGTATAAACAAAGGGCAAGCTTATGGGCATTAATTTTAACAGCAGTAATCAATTTGCATTTAGCAGTAACAATAAATTTAACCTAAATACAGGTAATTTGAAACAATCAAAGGCAATGAAAAATGCAGGAAATGTTGTTGATGCAAAAGTTGATAATGCAAAAAAAGATGTTAAACCTTTGACACCGGAGTCACCATCCCTTGTTGGGTCCAGGTTTGATTCATTCAATATGAACACAAATGACAGTATTATACTGCAGTTTATTAATCAGCAAAATAGCTCAAGCGCTTCCGGAAGCAATGGCGGCGGAAATGACGGCGGAAATGACGGCGGAAATGACGGCGGAAACGGCGGAGGTAATACCGGAGGCAGCGATGGCGGCGGAGTTTGTACTGGTTCTGTTGTTGTTACAGGTAGTGGCAACGGCTCAGGAGATACTTCATCAGCAGCTGATTTTTCAGGCTGGCAAAGTGGTTCAAATCCGTACGATCCTGTACAAGATTTAATGAATCAAAATACTCAAAATTCACTCGATGCAGCTCAAATGGGCGGCACTACGAATATACCGATATACGGAACTATTACATCAATCGCTAAATGGACCGGAAATAATATTCCGGGAGTAAAAAAGCCTGATGGACGTAGTGGCAAAGTGATGCCAAAAATTGATGCAACATTTACTATGATAAATATTGATAATCCTGTAACAGGTTTTAGTACTACCGGATACGGTGTTGGAGTAACTGTAAGTTGGAATGAAGTTAGTTTAAATAATCCACTAAGCGGATATGGTAATAATAACAATGGTAAAAATATAAGTCTAGATGGTAATTTTAATGCCATAGGAAGTTTAGCAAATAATGCTCAACAAATACCAAAAGCTTAAAAGGGCTTAAATAAATTCTTTTAGTAATACTGTAAAGTTATGTAACACTTTTTTGAATGTTTGAAATCGACATATAAAAAAATACTTTATATATATACGAGAGATATTTAACGAGAGTTAATTCAAAGCGAGTTTTTTTAACACACACTACACACTAACCTACCACACACTAACCTTCTACACACGAGGAATTACAAAACAAAATTCCAGACCACTTAAAAGTAAGTGGTTTTTTTTTGCAAAAAATTTTGTAAAAAGATTACCGTTTTATGCAATATTTTTTAGAGAATAATTATCTTAACGGTGCATTTTAAAAACCTTAAAATGTTCAATAATACTAAAAAGGAGGTTTTTTATGTTAAGCGGATTGTTAAGATGGGTAATTTATTCTTTAATTATTGTTTTTATTGCTTGGATAATTCCCGGAATAGAAGTTGAAAGTTTTTGGGCGGCAATGCTTGTTTCGGTTGTATTAGCATTAATTAATGCTTTTATAAAACCTGTTTTGGAATTTATATCTATACCGATTAATTTTCTTACTTTGGGGTTATTTTCACTTGTGATAAATGCGTTGTTGTTTATGTTAGCAGGTGCAATTACTCCGGGTTTTGAAGTTGAAGGCTTTTTAAGTGCCATTTTGGGTTCGTTAATATTGGCATTGGCGTCTGTTGGTGTAAGTAAAATTTAAAATATAAATTTCGGATTAAAAAAGGATGACTTCGGTCATCTTTTTTTCATGCAATGTTTTCTTGCCTTATTAAAGGAAGTAAGAGTGTGAACAGTGAACATCTGAGGCACTAAGATACTAAGGCACTAGGGCAGTAAGGGTGTGAACAGTGAACGGTGGTGAGTGAGTAGAGATAAGATACTAAGGCACTAAGGCAGTAAGAATATAAATAAATGTAAAATAAGTAATAAA
>CAYLHN010000066.1:0-9704 GCA_964383455.1 uncultured Muribaculaceae bacterium
TGGAGAAGATGTTTTATATCACATGGATTTGACATTTGAAGAAGCTGTATTTGGCTGTAAAAAAGATGTAAAAATTGATCATTTAGAAACATGTCCTGAATGTAAAGGTACAGGAGCAGAACCGGGAACAGAACCTGTTACATGTCCAACCTGCGGCGGCAGCGGAAAAATAAAACATGTAACAAGAACTCCTCTTGGACAATTTGCACAAATTTCCGCTTGTCCTGACTGCCACGGTTCAGGCAAAAAAATCGGTTCACCTTGTCATAAATGTCACGGACACGGACGTGCGGAAACAGAAAAGAAACTTGAAATTAAAATACCTGCGGGCGTTGATAATTTATCAAAAATGAGATTATCGGGAGAAGGTGACAGCGGTATAAATAACGGCCCTGCCGGAGATTTATATGTTGTAATTCATGTAAAACCTTCTGAGTACTTCAGCAGAGACGGATTAAATATTATAACTGCACTTGATATTACACCGGCTCAAGCTGTTCTTGGAGATACAGTTAAAATTAAAACACTTGATGGAGAAAAAGATGTTCAAATCCATGCCGGTATTCAAAGCGGTGAAATGGTTAAAATAAAAGGTGCAGGTGTTCCTCATATACAGAAAAATTCTCTAAGAGGCGACCATATTGTTGTTGTAACTGTTAAAATTCCTGAAAAAATTTCTGACGAAGAAAGACAATTATATAAACGACTTTATGAAATAAATACAGGTAAAAAATCTCCTGAATCGTTTAAGGAAAAAGTAAAAGGAGTGTTTCAATAATGCGTAAGTTTATTATACTTTTACTTTTTATTTTCATAAACACACTATCAGTACAGGCAGCAAATTTACCTTCAAATGTTGTTCAGTATATAAAAAAAGAGTTACCAAAAGCGGAAATACGTTTTGACGGCTTAATTACAGTTGATAATACTCTTTATTTACCGGTATTTCCGGCAAAATTTTCAAATGTTCAACAAATTGAAATCAAAAAAACAGCTCCTTCAGGTAAAAATCTTAAAAACTTACCTGACATTGTAGTTTTAAATAATGATTTTGTTTTATTAAAAGTTATTGAAGAAAAAGACGGAAAAAGAACCGTTTTATATCAAGAAGAACCTTTTACAGAACTCAAAACAGGTTTATTACCTCAGGATATGCTTGTTCCTAAAGGTTTAGTTGTTCCGAATAATATAAAAACAATTATCGGCGGACTTAGAATTGCAACAGAGGAAGAAAAAGGGTTAAAAATTTCTTCTGAGTTTGTTGAAGAAAAAGTTACCAAAACAACTGTAAAAAATGATTTAGTTGCAACAATTCCTCAACTAAAAAATAAAATGTTTTACGTTATAACTTGCAAATCAAAAAATATTCATGTATTGTCTTCTGAAAAATCAGCACCTGAATACGCATTATCTATGCCTACAATTCCAATTTCAATGAAACAATATAATAACTTTTTATTAATAACCTCATACGATTTAAACGAATTAAATGTTATTTCACTTGCTGATGAAGACGTTATTAAGACATTTGAATTTGATTCACAACCTGAAGAAATTGTTATAGATAAAGTAAACAAAAAAGCTTATGTAACAACACCTGCAACATCATCAATATATGTTATTGACCTTGCAAATATGATGATGAAACAAAAAGTTCAAGTTAACGGAAGATGTACAAAACTTTATCTTTCAGGTGATGCAACAAAATTGATTTATACAGACAAAAACACAAATGACGTTTGGTCTGTAGAATTGAATAATGATTATACAATTAAAGAAGTTGGCATTTTCCCAAATATTTCTGCAATTGCATATTCTCAAAATAAAATTTATTTAGCAAGCAGAACAAAAAATCGTGTTTCAGTAATTGACTATTCGACAATTTCAGAAGTAAATGAAATAGAAGTTAATTCAAAACATGAAAACATGTATGTTTATAATAACAATTTATATATATTAAGTGCAAGTGAAAGTGTTTTACAAGTATTAAATACTCAAAATGATAAAATTATATCTACAATAAATTTAAACACAGGAACATTTGCAACGAAAATAACAAGAATTGACAACACAAATCTTGCACTTATTACAGGCGCTATTGCAGGAAAATATTCTGTATTAAATTTGGATAAAAAACAAATAATAAAAACATTACCTATTGATGTTCCGATAAGTGATATTGCAATTACAAGTAAAATCAGGAAAATAAACAAATGATGGATGCAACAACAGAAGTAGTTTTAAAGAGACTAGAAGAGACTCAACACGATTTTTGGAATATATCAAGACAAACAGCAAATTTTTTAAATATGCTTATTAAAATGGTCAATGCAAAAAATGTTGTTGAAGTTGGTACATCAAACGGATATTCAGGAATTTGGCTTGCAAAAGCATTAAAAGAAACAGGCGGACATCTTACAACTATTGAATACTATGAAAAAAGAATTGTATTAGCTCAAGCTAATTTTAAATCTTGCGGAGTTGCGGATATAATTGATATAAAACAAGGTTCCGCAATAGAAATTTTAGAATCAATTCCGGAAGATGAAATTATTGATTTTGCATTTATTGATGCCAATAAAGCACAATACGTTGATTATTATCATATCATTGATAAACATATGAAATCAGGGGCAATAATTACCGCAGATAACATTACCTCGCACGCACCAAAAGTAAAAACTTTTGTTGATGCAATACAGGGCAGTCAAAATTATCAGGTAGAAATTCTTGATTTACCTGCAGGACTTCTTGTCGCAAGGAAAGTTTAAACGGCACTAAGATACTAGGGCTCTAAGGCACTAAGTAAATTGTAAATTGTGAATGGTGAGTGGCGATTGACGGTCATTGCGAGAAAATCTTTGATTTTCGTGGCAATCCATTGTTAAAGATACTAAGGTACTAGGGCTCTAAGGTTCTAAGATTGAATAAATCAAAAGTAAAAATGTGTGATAATGTGAAAAACAATTCACGGCTCACAAAATTTCTTACTGCCATAGTGCCTCAGTGCCATAGAGCCTTTACTTTAGCCGAGAGCTTGCTCGAATATTTAAAATTCGGGTGAGGGGTGAATATTTTATTTCTTTTTGTCTGAACGTTCACGAACGGAAATTCTAATCGGAGTTCCGAAAAATCCGAAGGCCTCGCGTAATTTATTTTCTATATAACGTTTATAATGGTCTTTCATTAAATCTGCGTTGTTTGCAAATAATACAAACGTTGGTGGTTTTACGTTAACCTGAGTTGAATACAAAAGTTTTAAGCGTTTATTTTTAACACTTTGAGGCGGATTCATCAAATAAGCATCATTGACAACTTTATTTAACAACCCTGTTGAAATACGTTTTGTACATTGTTCATACACTTCCATGGCTTTTTCGTAAATTTGATTTAATCTTTGCTTTGTAACTGCACTTATATAAATCTTTGGTGCATAACTCAAAAATGGTATTTCGTTGACAAGTTTTTTCTCAAATTGACTTGTTGTATTTGCTTGTTTATTTTCAATTAAATCCCATTTATTAATCGCAATAATCAGACCTTTACCGGCCTCTGTAATTATTGAAGAAATTTTCTTATCTTGGTCTGAAATTCCTTCTGTTGCATCTATAACAAGAATTGCAATATCACATTCTTTTATTGAATTAATGGCTCTGTCTACTGCAAATTTTTCAACACCATAATCAACTTTTGCTTTTTTTCTGATACCGGCGGTATCAATGATAGTAAAATCCTGTTCTTTATAGCTTAGTTTACTGTCAATACTGTCACGAGTTGTACCTGAAACATCTGAAACTATAACTCTTTCTTTACCTAAAAGAGCGTTAACAATAGAAGATTTGCCCGCATTAGGTCTTCCGACAATCGCAAGCTTAATATCTGTTTCTTCTTCAACTTCATCGTCAACTTCAAAATCTTCTGTCAAAATTTCCAATAAGTCACCTACACCGCCTGAACCGTGAAGTGCAGAAATTCCAATAGGTTCACCTAATGCAAGCGAATAAAATTCACTTGTATATAATGCTTGAGAGGGACTATCAACCTTATTTACCGCAAGAAAAATCGGCTTTTTACTTTGACGCAAAATATTTGCAATATCTTCATCAACAGGCGTAACTCCGTCTTTTCCGTCAACGATAAATATAATTTTTTCAGCTTCTTCACAAGCTATTTTTGCCTGATCATAAATGGAAACCATAATTTCATCTTCATCACCCGGAACAATTCCGCCTGTATCAATAACAATAAACCATTTATTCTGCCATTCAACATCAAAATAAATTCTGTCACGCGTAACGCCCGGCATATCATCAACAATTGATTGACGCCTGCCAACAAGGCGGTTTACGAATGTTGATTTACCAACATTCGGACGTCCGACTATTGCGACTATTGGTTTCCTTTTCATAACATTAATTGTAACATAAATAAAATAAGAATATTAAATTATCCCCTCACCCGAATTTTAAATATTCAAGTAAAGCTTTCATATTAAAATTCTTCCCTCCCCCGACGGGGGAGGGTTAGGGAGAGGGGTTAATATCCATTAAATAAGATTTTGATAAATAATCTTACAAACTCCCTCAATATTTTCTTCAATCTCATTATTCCAAAACCTTATAATTTTATATCCTTTAGAATTTAAAAATTCTGTTCTTTCAATATCATGTTTAATGTTACAAGGTTCATTATGTTGTCCGCCGTCGATTTCTATAATTAAATTTTGCAATTCACAAACAAAATCAACAATATAATTTCCAATTGGAACTTGTCTTTTAAATTTAAAACCATAAAATTTCTTATTACGCAAAATATTCCATAATTTTTGTTCTTGTTTTGTCATATTTTTGCGCAAAATTCTTGCTTGATTTAATTTTGTAGTTAAATTTTTCATGTAGATATTATAACATAATTCCCTCACCCGAATTTTAAATATTCAAGCAAAGCTTTTATATTAAAATTCTTCCATCTCTCTTGACCTGTTCGCGATTAACGGGAACTCCGCTTGTCAACAACATCAAAAAAATATTTTGTTGTTGCCAAGGCTTCGCCCTCAGCTCACAGGTCGTCCCCGACGAGAGAAGGCTAGGGATAGGAGTTAATTTTAGTTAAATAACAAAAAACCGAAGAAAAAAATCTTCGGTTTTTTGTTTATGCTATGTTTGTTTTTTAATTTTAGATTATGCAAATACTTTGAAAGAGTTTTCAACGTTTTTACCAATTAATGAATCTAAAGATTCTAATTCTGTAGAAATAGCGCTTTGTTCAGTATCTAATTGTTTCAATCTTAATTCTAATTTTTTATCTTGAGCTTGGATAATAGAAGTTTGAGCGTTGATTTCTTCTAATTGTTGTTGATATAAGTAAGTTTCATAAGTGTATTGGTTATAAGCTTCTTCGTAAGCAGCTGTATCTTGAACTGTAACTGCTTCAACTGCAACATTTAAAGGTTCAATTTCATTACCATATTCATCGAATTGTGGAATTTCGAAACCAATAACTCTGTTGTTAGCATCTCTTGCAATTCTTACACCAGAAACAGAATTTTGAGCGTATTTTGTTAATTCAGCTTGTTTGTATTCTGATGTTTCTGTGATATCATTTGTTGGTAAGTAGTAATAAGTGTATACAGGGTTAGAATCTGAACCTGATTTTAATACGTATATATTAGCAGATGTAGCAGTTGAGTTACTTTTTTTCATGTTATCTTCAATTGTAGAAATAGCATCGTATAATTCATGAGTTATAGGTAAATCATCTAATTTAGTTAATTTATTAGTTTCTGATACTGTTTCACCTTTGTAGTAATTTCCGTTATCAAATTTAACACCAACAAGGTTGTTTTGTTTTACGATAGCATAGTTATCAACATAAGTATTTGTATAAACGATTGTTGCGTTGCTTTGAGAACCTGTGATTTGAGCAATTGAAACATTTGTTGTTGTTTCAGGTAATTTGAAAGCATTGATTGCATTGTTAAGAGACATATTATATTGAACAGTTTGATAAGAAGCTGTTGATGGTGGAACAGGTACTGACATAGTCAACATTTGATTGTAATAATTAGCTGATTGGTTAGCTAAAGTAGTTCTTTGTTGGTTAATTTGTTGACCTTCGAATTCTAAGTTATTTTTTCTTGCTGTTAAATTTAAAAATCTTACTTGTGATGCTGCTAAACCCATAACGACACACTTTCCTTTTTTTATTCCCTAAAAACTTTTGTTTTTTAAATTCCCTTACAAAGTATTTATCGGCTCGAAAGCATGAATTCTTTAGGATTTTAGATGATTTTGTTACAAAACTTTACAATAAAATTAAAAAAATTTTTCATTTTTACGCTTTTTCGTTTAAAAACATATAAACACCTTTAACAGCCGCCTCGATTCTGCTTTTAACTTTTAATTTATGAAATATCGAACCGGCATGTGCTTTTACCGTTGATAAACTTATTTTTAATTTAGCAGAAATATCTTTATTTGTTGAACCATTTATAATCTCTTCCAATACTAATTTTTCTTTTGGACTTAATTTCTTAACAGCCATATGAAAAACCTCTCTTGATATTTATAATATATACTAAAATAGAGGCTAAGGTTATTGTACTGTTGGCTAAATATAGTTGTAAAAAAGGACCGAGTTAAAACTCGGTCCTTTTAATTTATGAAAAAGTTATTATTTGTTGTAAATAATAGTCATTTCATCGCCAGGATTCAAAGCTGAATCTTGAGTTGAGCTAGGTAAGATTAAATATCTAACTTCATCACCGAATTCATAAAGAATACCGAAAGTTCCGCTAACTGCTAATTTAGCAATATCGTAAACATAGTAACCAACAGTTACAAATGATTTACCAAAGCTTCTTAAACCTGCACAAGGTTGTAATGATAATGTGTTAGCTAATGTGTTAGAGTAATTATCACCAAGTCTTTCAAAATCATTTGAAGTTTCCATAGCTGCTGCTGAAACTGATCTTCCTGCAACACCACCAACTCTGCCTACTGCTGAGAATGGAGCAGCTAATAAACGAGCTACAACATTTGTAGTTTTTTCGTTTGTTACACTAGCGTTTGCTACGTTAACAGGGAAATCAACTTTGCAGTCACCGTTTTTAACTGATACAAATCTAACTTTAATGTAACCAGGATTTTTAATACCAGGACGGCTAACTTCTACAACTTCACCTTTAACTTTTGAACCTGCAGCGAATGTTGTACCAGCTACTGTTGCATCTTCTTGAGTTACTGCATAGAATGTATCGCCAATGTTAGCGTGTCTTGCATCAACTCTTTCAGATAATTTAACTTTTAATAAACCTGTTGCAACACCTTTTGTAAAGTATTTAGCATTGTAGTATTTGTTTAAGCTTAATGCTGAAACTAAGTATGCAACTTGTTCAGTTGTTAAATATTTTTCAGATGCTACTTTTTCAGGGTTTGGAACTGAATCTAAAATACCTGAATTGATAACTTCTTTTGCAGGGTTAGTAGCCCAGTTAGGAATTTCTAACATATCGCGGCCTTTAAATTGAGGAATAGCACCTGCATTAACAGGAGCATCTAACAATTGAGCCAATACTGCAAATACTTCTGCTTTTGTAATTTTTTGGTCAGGACGGAATGTTTGGTCTTCTTTGTAACCAATCATAACGTTAGCACCTAAAGCTTCTTGAACCCATTTGTAAGCCCAGTGAGATTTGCTCATATCTTTGTATTGATATTTAGGAGTTGAATAAGCAATTCCTAAACCTTCAACCAAAGCAACTGCCATTTCTGAACGAAGAACAGGTGTGTGCGGATTAAACAAATCTTTTGCGTTAGCTCTTAATACAGCTAAAATGTCTTGAGCTGATGATTCAATAAGAACATTTTCTTTTTCTTTTACAGATAACATACCTGCATTTTTTAGAAGTTTGTCACCTAAAAGGTAAACGCCTTCACCTTGTTGAGATAAAACTTCTGTACCAAACATTGTTGGGTGAGCATATGCTTGAACTTTTGTAGCATCTGCTGCGAATGCACTTGAAGCAACCAATAAAGCTGCTGAAGTAGCAATTAAAGTGTTGAATAATTTCATGTTTTTCTCCTTTTCGTATATGAAATCTTTTTACTTACAGCTTTTACTCTTTTATGCTACAAAAAAAAAAATTAATTGGCAACAAATATTAACTTATCTTAATAATTTTCATCTTTTTGTACTATATTCAAAACTAAAATTGCCAAAATTATAATTAAAGAACCTGCCAGAAAATTTACCGGATTAATTTTTTCGTGAAAAATTAATATTGCAAAAAATACCCCCATTGGAATTTTTAAATTATTCATTACTGCAAGAACAGAATATTTAACCTGACCTGCGCCTTTATTCCATAGCCAAAAACCAATTCCTGTAGGAATAATACCAAGATATAAAATTGATAAAATTTGCTGAATATTAAGTTGTAAAGTTGAAAAATCAACTTTTAAAATCATAAACGGTAAAATAAACAAAATTGCACCTAAATATGCTGTTGCCATTAAAGATTCACTTTTTTCGCTTATATACTTTTTCCACAAAACCTGTCCCAATGCAAAAGAACAATTACAACTTTCCATTAAAATTATACCTTTTATCAGAAAATTAAAACTTGTATTTTGCCAAACTATAACACCTGCACCTATTACAGACATTAAAATACAAAAAATATAAACAATTTTAAATTTTTCACCGAACAAACTTGACCAAATCGCAACAAATACAGGTGTTGTTGTAGTTAATATTGCAATTTCGTTTCCCTGCAAAAACTTAAATGCTTTTATAAAACACAAATACATTAAACCAAATTGTATCATACCAATAAAAAAAGCTTTAGTATATATCTTTAAGTTATATTTTTTTAAAAAAGGTAAAAAAATTAAAACCGCAGGGATAAGCCTGCAAAACACGACAAATTCACTTGGTAAAACACTTAATTGATTTTTTATCAAGCCAAAAGATAATGAAAAAAATATTGTTGCAATAACCAAATAAAACATATCTTCATAATTTTATATAAAATATATTCAATTGTAAAATAATTGCCTGTTGTCTTTACATGGATTTATATTTAATGTAGGATTTAATCAGGAGTCTATATGGAAAATTTAAAATACAAAAGAATTTTACTAAAAATCAGCGGCGAAGCACTTTTAGGCGAACAGCAATTTGGTATTGATTATAAGCCTGTTGAATTTATTGCACAAGAAATAAAACAAATTCACGATATGGGTGTTGAAGTTGCAGTTGTTGTTGGCGGCGGAAACATTTTCAGAGGGATGAAAAATAGTGCAAAGCTTGGTATGGATAGAGCTTCAGGTGACTATGTAGGAATGCTTGCGACAGTAATGAACGCTATAGCACTTCAATCAGCATTAAAAAAAGCCGGCGTTTCTTGCAGAGTTCAAACAGCAATAGATATGAACCAAATTGCCGAACCATACATAAGATTCAAAGCAATAAGACATTTAGAAAAAAACAGAGTGGTTATATTTGCGGCAGGAACAGGAAATCCGTTTTTTACAACAGATACGGCAAGTGCACTAAGAGCTTCGGAAATAGATGCACAGGTCATGTTAATGGCTAAAAATGGCGTTGACGGCGTATACACTGATGATCCTAACGTTAATAAAGACGCAAAGAAACTTGAAAATATTGATTATGATGAAATTATCAAGCACGATTTAAAAGTT
>CAYLHN010000067.1:0-9703 GCA_964383455.1 uncultured Muribaculaceae bacterium
AAAACTCCCAATGAAATTGCTAAAAGTTTTGCAGATAAAATTAAAGAGCACAGAAAAAAGTTAAAAATTTCGCAGGAAGTTTTAGCGCAAAAATCCGGAGTTAGTCTTGGCAGCATTAAAAGGTTTGAAACAAAGAATGAGATTTCTTTGCAATCGTTTATAAAAATTGCCATTGCGCTTGATTTAGATAAAGACCTTGAAAATTTGTTTACACAAAAAACGTACAATTCAATCAATGAGGTTATAAATGGAAGATTATAAATACCTTAAAGTTTTTTATAATGATAAGTTAGTCGGAACTTTAGCAAAAACTCCGGATAGGCTCGTTGCCTTTGAATATGATAGTGACTGGCTTGCTACGGGTTTTAGTATTTCGCCTTTTTCGCTGCCGCTTCAAAAAAAAGTATTTATACCAAAATTTGAACCGTTTGAGGGGCTATTTGGAGTGTTTAATGACAGTTTACCTGACGGTTGGGGGCGATTACTTGTTGACAGACTTTTACTTAAAAACAAGATTAATCCGAGCGAAATTGATAATTTAAACCGACTTGCAGTTGTACAAGAAAGCGGTATGGGGGCTTTAACTTATAAGCCTGAACACAAATTTAAAACGCAAGAACAAGAATCCGATTATGATAAATTGGCGCAAGAGTGTTCAAAAATATTAGAGTCGCAAAGTTCAAATAACCTGGATGAACTCTTTAAACTCGGCGGTTCATCGGGCGGAGCAAGACCAAAGATTCTAACAAAAATCAATGGCGAGGATTGGATTATAAAATTCCCGTCTTCACAAGACCCTAAAAACATCGGAGAACAAGAATACAATTATTCACTAGTGGCAAAAGATTGCAGAATAAATATGACTGAAACTCGGTTGTTCCCGTCTAAAATCTGTTCAGGATACTTTGGCATAAAGCGATTTGACCGCCAAGATGGTAGAAAAATCCATATGGTATCAGTTAGCGGACTTTTAGAAACCAGTCACCGTTTGCCGAATCTTGACTATAATATTTTGATGAAATTGACGTTAGAATTAACAAAGAATTATCAGGATATTGAGCAGTTATATAGACTTATGTGTTTTAATGTTTTTACGCACAACAGAGATGATCATTCAAAGAATTTTTCGTTTTTGTATGATGAAAGTCAAAAAGAATGGCACTTATCACCTGCTTATGATTTGACTTACAGTTCATCATTTAACGGAGAACACGCAACAACAATAAACGGGGAAGGTAAAAATCCAAGTTTAAATGATATTTTAGCAGTAGCTAAAAATATCGGAATAAAAGAAAAACACGTGCTTGATATTGCACTTGATATTAAGGATAAATGTTTGTCATTGTTTGATTAGAAATTGTCATATCACAAGAGTAGGGACAGTTTTTCTGATACTTTTGAAATTCTTCACTCAAAATGTAAAAAGTTTGAGAATTCTCTCAAACTTCCGGGGGTACTTTTCTCAATCTCTCTGATAATTTACAGTAGTATTCTTAGACTACCAGTTGCATAAAAGTTTTATTTTGATAAATTTTAATCAACTAATATAGAGAATCAGCAAAAATTGAACATTTTGTAAAATTTTGATGTAAAATTGAACCTTTTTCAAGCAAAATTTGGCAAAAAATTGATGTTTGTGAAATTTGAAACATTTTATTGAGGTAAAAAGTATTTTGATATTCATGCTAAAATAAGCGTAAAGGAAGTAGAAAAGATGTGCAGCGCATTTTATAGTAACAGTATTAGAAACTTTTTAAGCCAAAATGAAGATGAAATATTTGGCATTATTGCTAAAAATGATGAGTTTGATTCTGCTTGTAAGCAGAAAGATGCCTGGATTGCTCAAATTAGATTACTAAAAAATGTGTTAAATAGATATTCTTACGGCAGTGTTATTTTTGAATATACTATTCCACGCGTTGGCGGCAGAATAGATAATGTTGTTCTACTTGATGGTACAATTTTTGTTTTAGAATTTAAGGTTGGGAATGAAGTTTACGCGGGATCTGCAGCTACACAAGCAAGAACTTATGCAATAGACTTAGCAAATTTTCATGAAGAAAGCCACAATAAAATAATTGTTCCAATACTTATTGCAACAGACGCACCAGAATGCGATTTGCAGATTAATAAATATAAAAAAAATGTTTATGATGTAATTTATACAAATGGCAATAATTTAATTAAAATTTTTGATAAATTCAAAAAAATATTTAGCAGTCAAATTCAACTTGATAAATGGTTAAATTCTCGTTATGTTCCAACTCCTACAATTATTGAAGCTGCCGAGATTTTATATAATAAGCACTCCGTTGATGATATTTCTCAAAATGAAGCAGCAGAAAATTTAACAAAGACATCTACTGCTGTACAAAAAATAATTGAATATTCAAAACAAAATCATCAAAAGTCTATTTGTTTTATTACAGGAGTTCCTGGCGCAGGCAAAACATTAGCAGGCTTGAATATTGCAATAGAGAATCAAAAAACGACAGGTAAAAATTATTCCTGTTTTTTAACAGGAAATCAACCGCTTGTTTCAGTTTTAAGAGAAGCTTTAGCTCGTGATGATAATAAAAGAACGGGTATTCCTATTGGCGAAGCAAGGGACAATGTAAAATCTTTTATTCAAATAATTCACCATTTTAGGGACGAATCACTTAAAAATTTAGACATTCCGCCGGTTGACAACGTTGTAATTTTTGACGAAGAACAAAGAGCTTGGCAGCAAGCGCAACTTTCAAATTTTATGAATGAAAAGAAAGCCGCAATACTTAATAAATTACCAGATGATAAACGACATAAAATTCTTTCAATGAGTGAACCTGAATTGCTTATTGAATATATGAATAGACATAAGGATTGGGCCGTTATAGTTTGTCTTGTTGGCGGTGGGCAAGATATAAACACAGGTGAAGCAGGTATTCAAGAATGGTTTGATTCTTTGCGCCGTTCATATCCAGATTGGAAAGTATATGTTTCGAATAAAATTATAGAAGAAGAAGAAGAAGAGTATGTTAGCAATAACTCTTTTGACGCATTAATTGAGGACTTAAATTGTAAAACCGTTGGAGAACTACATTTATCTATTTCTTTAAGATCATTTAGAAGTGAAAAAGTCGCTAATTTTGTTCATCATTTGTTGAATAATGAAAAAGAACAAGCTGCAGTGATATACCAAGAAATTAAAAAGGTTTATCCAATCTGTATGACAAGAAATTTGAATACCGCTAAAGAATGGATTAAAAAACAGACAGAAGGTAAAAATTGTAGGTATGGTCTTATTGCAAGTTCACAAGCTAAACGTCTGCGTGCCGAAGGCATTTGGGTTGAATGTAAATGCAAACCAGAAAAATGGTTTTTGGAAGGAAAAAACGATATAAAATCCTCGTATTTTATGGAAGAAGTTGCAACAGAATTTGATATTCAAGGTTTAGAAATAGATTATGCGCTTGTTGGTTGGGATGCAGATTATCGATATGAAAACGGTCATTTTGAATGTTATAAACCCAGTGGCTCAAAATGGCAAACTATAAATAAAGAGGATAACAGGCGTTATCTCAAAAATGCATATCGTGTATTATTAACCCGCGCACGCGAAGGTTTTATAATTTATGTGCCCCAAGGTGATGATTCTGATAATACAAGATTATGCAAGTATTATGATGAATTATGGGAATATTTAGAATGTATTGGAGTAAAAAGCGTTTAAAAATCGTTAAATTACTGCCGCAAATAAGTTTTCAGCATTAAATAAATTATATAACCTCAAATTTATGGTATAATATTTACGAAAGAGGCCTTTATGATTGCTAAATGTACATCTATAAATCCAGAAATATTAAAGTGGGCAAGAGAATCTGCTGGTTATTCTCTGGATCATATATGTGCAAATATGCCAAAATATGCTGATTGGGAATTAGGTGAAGATTTTCCTACATACTCACAATTAGAACATATTGCCAGTAAATTTAAAAGACCTCTTGCTATATTCTTTTTCCCTGAAGTACCAAAAGAAATTTCATCACAAAAATCTTTTAGAACAATTCCTGAATATGAGTTTGATAATATTCCTCCAACAATAAAATTTTTCTTTAGAAAAGGCTTATCTATGCAAAATAACCTAAAGGAATTAAATAATTTTAAAAATACCGAATATTCAAATTTTATTGAACAATTGGACTTAACTAATAAATTTAGTAATACACTAATCGAAAAAATAAGATTGTTATTGGGGATTTCTATTGATGAGCAATTTAAAATTAATAATAGAGATGAAATGTTTGAAGCTTGGAGAAATGCTTTTGCAAATATAGGTATATATGTATTTAAAGAAGCTTTTAAAGACAATAATGTAAGTGGTTTTTGTTTATATGATGAGATGTATCCTATAATTTTTATAAATAATACAACTGCTAAAAATAGACAAATTTTTACATTGTTTCATGAGCTTGCGCATTTAATCTTAAGAGGGAATCATATAGATTTATTAAACAGAGATTATGTTGATGATCTACCTAACGATACAAAAGATATAGAGATCATGTGCAACAAATTTGCTGGTGATTTTTTAGTCCCTTACCGTATATTATTAGATATAATAAAAGGTAAAACAATTAATGAGACATTTATTGAGCAATTGGCTGATAAATTTTCAGTAAGTCAAGAAGTAATTGCAAGGAAACTTTTAGATAAAAGAAAAATTTCAGAAAGACTCTATGTCGAAATATCTTCGAAATCTAAGGAATATATTTTTAGAACGGCTTCTAATGGCGGCGGAAATTATTATTATAATCAAATAGCATATTTGGGTAAAAGGTATTTAGGCCTTATATTAGAAAAATATAACGCACGTATAATTAGTTTTGATCAAGCAGTTCAGTATGCGGGTATAAATGCTACTAAATTTACTCAATTAGAAAATTGTTATTCAAGAATAGTTTATGGGGGTGCTTTGTAGTGTATATTTTTGATACGAGTGCCTTAATTCATATGTTTAGATTTTATTATCGAAATAGTTTCCCTTCGTTATGGGATAATTTTGACGAGTATGTATCCTCTGGGCAAATTATATCTGTTAGAGAAGCATTTAACGAAATAACATGTCTTGCAGAAAAAGAAGATTTAATAGAGTGGGCAAAATTACACAAAACGGATGTCTTTTAAACCCCAACAGAAGAAGAAATGCGATTTGTAAGTGAAATATTTAAAAATAAACACTATCAGCAATTAATATCAAACAATGCTATTTTAAATGGCAATTCTCAAGCGGATCCTTTTGTTATTGCATCTGCAAAAATTAAATCCGCATGTATTGTTGCATTAGATGGTTTCACACCAAGTGGTGAAATTAAAGAACACGCTCCAAAAATTGCATATATAGCCAAATGTTTAAATGTAGAATGTTGCAATTTTGAACAATTTTTGGTTCGAGAAAATTGGAAATTCTAATATTATTAATTAATTTCAATTACATATTTTCAATTTGTCCTGTCTAACTATAACTAATAACAAAAATTAATTTTATATTATTGCATCATAATTGATAAAAAGATATAATAACATAGCAGGTAATATTATATAAAGGAGTTAATCTTTTTATTTATGTTTTTCAAGTTTATTAGTTTTATAAAAAACAGATCATTGGTATTTAAACTTAGTACCAGCATACTTTTGACAATTTTAATAGGTTCTTTCTCATTAAGTGTTTTTATATCCAACTATTCTAAGCCGCTATTAAAAGAACAGGTTATCTCTGAAGCATATAAATCTTTAGGTGAAGTAAATCATAATATTGCGCAAGGTGCAGATATAGCAGAACAAACTCTTGTAAATACCGCAAGAATTCTAGAATTAAAAAATAACGTAAGTGATAAGGATTTAGAAGTCCTTGCTCAAGCCGGTTTGGAAGCAATAACAAAACAGTATGGGCATTTCTATGAATTTTTTATATATATTCCGCCTAAGTCCGGAGAATTGGCTAACGGCATTTTTTATTACAGTTCCATAAAAAATGGTAAAATGCAAACTCTAAGCTGGAAAGATACAGGATTTGCCAAAAATCGAGAATGGCTTAATCATGCTATAGAAACAGGTGAAATCCACTGGACTGAACCTTATATGGCAGAAGATCAAAATGGGGATAAAATACTATCATCGAGTGTATCTATTCCATTCAAGTTCAAAAATAGTACGAGATGGAATGGGGTAATAGGAACATCAGGTGATTTGGATGCAATGCGAGATTGGCTTAATAATTATAAATTTGAGGCGAATGGAAAGTACCTTCTAACTTCGGCTAAAGGTTTGTATTTAATACATCCTGATAAAAATATTGAATTCAAAAAAACAATATCAGAACTTGCAAATGAAATTAATTCAAAACAATTAAAATATGTAGCACAACAGGTCAAACTGGGAAAAAGTGGTTTTGTAACAATGCCAAAATCTTCTGTCCACAATGGAGAAGTTGTTTTTGTTTATTCTCCAATACCAAAAACAAACTGGAGTTCATATTTGGTATATTCATCTTCAAATTTCTATAAACCTGTTAAACATTTTCAGCTAATCTTGTTGACAGTAACTATATTGGGGATTTTATTTCTAATTATATTTATAGATTGGATATGTAAATTTACAACCAATCCAATTGTTAAATTATCACAAATAGCAGAAAAATATGGTAAAGGAGAATTTGAGACTGAACTTCCCCCTATAGAATCAAATGATGAGGTTGGGGTACTGACTCAAGCGTTTTATACCATGAGGGATAACCTTTTAAATTTATTAAAAATCCAAAAAGAAAATGCTAGAGAAGAGCAAAAAAGATCATCCGAACTGGAAATCGCAACCAAAATTCAAGCATCAGTTCTACCGATTAATTTTCCACAAACTACTAAATTTGATATATATGCTTCTATGAATCCGGCAAAAGAAGTAGGCGGAGATTTTTACGATTTCTTTTATATTGATGAAAATCGTTTTGCCTTTTTAATTGCTGATGTTTCCGGCAAAGGTATTCCTGCTGCATTATTTATGATGAATGCAAAATCATTGTTAAAAAGTAATTTATTAAGCGGTTATCAATTAGATATTGCTATAAATAAAACCAATAATGATCTTTGCGCAACAAATAAGGCAGGAATGTTTCTAACAGCATTCATTGCAATATTAAATGTTACAACAGGAGAACTTGAATATGTTAATGCGGGTCATAATCCTCCTGCCGTTAAATTAGATAACGAATTTGGATATTTGAAATCAGATATTAACATAGTTCTATCTGCAATAGAAAATTATGAATATAAATCCGAAAAAATATTCTTAAAACCTGAAAACAGTATTTTAATATATACAGATGGAGTAACAGAAGCTCAAAATACAAAAGAAGAATTTTACGGAGAAGAACGACTTTTAGAAGTTTTAAATGGTAAAGCAAAAGAAGCCGAAAATACAAAAGAGATAATTGAAAATATAGAAAAAGATATTAAAATTTTTTCAAACGGAGCCACACAATTTGATGATATAACAATTCTTAATCTAAAGTATTTATAGCAACATCATAATAAAACTTTGATGAGTGTTTGTGATTAGATAATATATTATCTATAAGCAGGGATTTCTAATCAAAAAATCTTTGGACTCTGAATTAAGGGGGATAAAAGGGGATAAATTTATATGAACTCAAAAATAAAATTGGCATTGAAAATCCTATTAAGTGCAATTATTGGCATAACTATATTTATTGCAGTAATAGGCATTGCCTTATTCCTAATACCAAATACAGAGCCTGTATCAAAAATAAAAGATTATGAAAAATGTCTTGAATTAGTCATGAACAAAGATAAAATTCGTCATTTCCCTAAATCTATACCTACTGGCGCTAAATCATACCTGTATTGTTATCCTGCGGATTATCAAGGGCAAGGAGAACTTGTAATTCTAAGAATTACAACGGATAAATCTTATATCCAAAAAGAATTAAATTCGCATATTTTTTTAAACGCAGAAACACCAATAGGTAAGGCTCAAAATATTTATAATATGCCAACTGAAACAGTAGGAATTTCTAATGAAGACATAACTTTTTACGTGTTGAAAAATGCAGATAATGAATATTATTATAAAACATATTTTCCGTATTTCACAGGAATAGGAGTTGATAAAAATATGGAGAATATAGTGTATTATTACATTGAACCATCTGATTAATTGTCAAAAATTGATTAGAACTTGTCAAATTGCAGGCACAATTTAATAGACAGTATAGATTATCAGAGAGATTGAGAAAAGTACCCCCGGAAGTTTAAGAGAATTCTCAAACTTTTTACATTCTGGGGGAAAAATTTTAAAAGTGACTGATAAAAACTCTCAAACTCACGGATAATTCACTCTCAAACTAACTTATATTTTTTTGTAAAGTTGTGTGTTAAAATGCATAGATTTATATTAATTTAAAAGCAGTTTAGCGAAAATCTCCCAACTTACGTTTGCCACTTTAATAATTTTTGTCCGAGTTCGTAAGCATTTTGTAAATCTTTCGGGAATTGTTCTTCTCTTTGTTTCGCTTTATCAGCTTCATTAAAGGTTTCGCAAATATATTTTGAATAATCATCAAATTGGTAGGTATTAAAAGCATAAGCAATTAACGGTTTTGAGTAATACCAAGTCAAAAAGTTTTCCCAAAGCTCCATATTTTGTCTATAACCGCCCTCAATCATTTCTTTTTCATCAACATTCATTGTATAAATACAAGCTGTCGGAATTTTATGCTCAACAAGTGTCGGATAACCCTCTTTATAAAGCATATTAGGGAAAAATAACCTTTCATAAAATGAATGCATCTGCCCTGTAATTGTTCTATAATATATCGGAGAGCCAAAAATCAAAGCGTCAGCATCTTTCAATTTTTCTAAAACCGGTGTTAGGTCATCTTTTAAGGCACAAGTTGCTTTAAATTTTTCATCTTTTCTTTTGCAGGCAAAGCAACTTTTACAGCTTGTAAAATTGAGGTCAAAAAGATTTATTCTCTCTACTTCGGCGTCAGGAAATTCCGCCTTTACACCCTCTAATGCTTTATCAAGCATTTGAGCTGTGTTTTTATTTCTTCTCGGGCTTCCGTTTATTGCATATACTTTTTTCATGCTCTGACCTCCTCTTTCAATAGATGAATATGTATCCTTTTCTGCTTGAATTATAACATAAATTCATTCTCAAAGTTGCTGATACTTTTTTGATAAATTATGTGTTAATCTATGTTTAAATTTACAAAGATAAAAGCCGAAAGTTTGAACTTTCGGCTTTTATTTTGGAATTAAGAATAATTATAGTTCCATAATTTTATGCTGTTCAACATTCAAGTACCCTTCAGGACAATGGGTTGAACAATAAATTGTTTTGTTGTTTTTTATAAATTCACGAACTTGTGAAAGAGTTTCTCTAGCTTTTTCTTTATCTTCAAATACAACCGAGAGTACGTCTGCCAAAAGTGCTGCATCGCAGTAGGTTACATCACCTTGAAACATATAATAACAGTCATTATCTTTATCTTCTAAAATAGAAATTGAGTTGCCCTTTGTGTGTCCGACGGCTTTAATCATAACCAAAGAATCAGTTATTCTTTGGCTTTCATGGAAGTTTTTGTATGCACCGTCTGTAAAATTAACTCTTACAACATTATCACCCGTTAGATTCATATCGTCTG
>CAYLHN010000068.1:0-9660 GCA_964383455.1 uncultured Muribaculaceae bacterium
ATTGAATCGGTCAAAAATATTTCGGGATTTGAATGAGCAGGAATTTTCCTGGGTGTCTGTACAATGGTTTTAAATATATAATTGCTTCTTCTCTTACAATTGCATCAGGACAAAAACGAACGTCCCATCCTTTAATATGTAATCTGGTAGACATATCTAAATCATCGGTGATTGTATAATTATTCCAACCGCCAATATCCTTTAGAGCACTAACTTTTATAAGTTCACCGTTTCCTCTAAGTTCAACTGCACCTTTAACGGCATCTCTGCCAATTTGAAAGTGAGTATCAAGCGTCATTTCATTATCCTGACATCTTGTAAGGAAATTTACATCCCTATTTGAAATAACTTTTCTTGCCTGTACTGCACCAACATCTTCCGGCTCAAGATTTGGAACTAACTTTGTGAGAAAATCAGAATCAACTCTTGCATCAGCATCAAAAACCAATACCGCATCACCATGCACAAACTGCATAGCATCATTTAACACCGCAGATTTACCCGGAAATGCATCTTTTGGACGAATAAAAGCTTTAACATTTGAATGTTTTGCTTCTAAATTTTTCATAACTTCTGCGGTATTATCATCACTTCTGTCGTCAATGATAATTAATTCATAATTTGGGTAATCCAACTGCAAAATATTTTCAACAGTGTTTTCAATAACTGAAGCTTCGTTATGAGCAGGAACCATAATAGTTACAAAAGGTTTGTAATTTTCATTTATAACTTGCGGATTTTTTCTAAGTTTACGTTTCCTGTGTTTATCCGCAACGAGCATATATATTGAATAAACAAACATCGCTGCAACAAGAATAGCCAGTCCGAAAACCGTATTAAAATGGTACTGATAGATGTATAAGCATACTGTCAGCCCAACTAAAATTACGAATAAAACGACTCTTTCCTTCATTCTTCTACCAATATATCCCGTTACTAAATAATTATATCAAAAATACTTTCCTTTAGCATGACAAAGTTATATTTTTTACTTTTTGTATAGATTTGTTAAGTTTTTTAAATATATCAACACATGGATAAAAGTCAGTATTTACGGCACTTTTGTTTAAGATATGTAAAAAAAACGTAATATTATTGCATTTTAGACTAAATGGCATATATAATAGGATGTCACTATTTAATGAAAGGATTTAAAGATGAACAAAGAAGAATTAGTACAAGCAGTTTCAAAAAAAGCAAAAGTTACAGCAAAAGCTACAGCAGAAGTTTTAGCTGCACTTGTTAACACAGTAGAAAAAACAGTTAAAAAAGGCGACAAAGTTGTTTTAGTTGGTTTTGGTACATTTGCATCACGCAAACGTGCAGCTAGAACAGGCAGAAACCCTCAAACTGGTAAAGAATTAAAAATTCCTGCAAAAACAGTTCCAACATTCTCAGCAGGTAAAAAATTCAAAGAAACTGTTAACAAAAAATAGTTATTTGATTTTTAAACAAGTTGTCGGGGGCGTGATACGTCCCCGATTTTTTATGGTAAAGTAAAAATATGGAAGAACAATTAGAATTATCTTTTGCGCATCTATACCCGAAATTACTAAATTTATATGGTGATATCGGAAATGTTTTAACAATAAAAAACAGATGTGAATGGCGCGGAATAAAATTTATATTTGAGGAAATTAATATTGGTGATGAAATTTCTTCTCATGACATGTATTTTATCGGCGGAGGACAAGACAGACAACAAGTTGATGTAGCGGAAGAAATTCAAAAACACAAAAATTTTTTAACAAAAGAACGAGATGAAAACGCAGTATTTTTATCAATTTGCGGCGGATATCAGTTACTTGGTCATTACTATAAAGCACAGGACGGTTCTGAATTAAAAGGAATTGATTTATTAGATGCATATACTTTAGCCGGAAATAGGCGTTTTATAGGAAACGTAACAACTAAAATTGATTATTTAACTCCAAATACACTTGTAGGATTTGAAAATCATAGCGGATTAACATATCTGGAAGGTGAAACAATACCTATATCAACGGTTATTGTAGGACATGGTAATAATGGAGAAGATAAAACAGAGGGTGCAAGATATAAAAATGTTTTCGGAACGTATTTGCATGGCTCATTTTTACCAAAGAATCCTCATTTCGCAGATTATTTAATAGAATTAGCTTTAGAAAAAAGATATGGCAGAAAAATAACTTTAGAACCGCTCAATGATGATATTGAATTGTCAACACACGAAAATTTAGTAAACAAATCATATTAGTAAATAAATAAAAGAACATCGAAGCGTGGCATGCCACGCTTCGATGTTCTTTTATTTAATAAATTAACTAATTATAGCTCCCAAGGTAGCTTTTGTCTTCCTACTTGACTACCATCAGCTAAAGGTCCTACAGGTGCATCATTTGAACCTGAATCACCATCTGCCGGAGCAGGTGCAGGTGCTGCGCCTTCATTACCTTCATCAGGAACAGATGTTCTGTCACCACCATCTACAGGAGTAGAAGATTTATCATCTGCTTGAGGAGCACTATTTTGCGGATTTTTCTTTGCCGCATTTTCAGCTTTTGCGTTACCTGCATCCTCAATAAATTTATTCAATGCATCTTTATCTTTTTGATCTTTATTTATTTGAGTTTCATTTTCTTTTATTTGATTTTTTGCTTCTGCTATTTTATCTTGAGAAACAGATTGTAAGCCGTCATACTTACCATTAGCATCAACCAAAGTTTGAATCATAGCATTATTTCTATCTTGATTACTTAAAGCAGTATTTTGATTATTGTCAAGATCAATACCTGCTCTTTTCAATGCTTCGCCAACATTGATATAGCCTTCTAATTTTTGAGCAGCATCATCAACCTTAAGTTGTAGTGCATCACGTCTTTCTTCTGCACTATGCATTTGTTGAATAATATCATACAAATTACCTTTTTCTGTATCAATTTGTTTTGCGATATTATCTCTTGCTTCTTCAGCTTGTTTCTTTTCATTTTCTTTTTGTGTTACTTTTTGTTTTGCTTGATTTACAGCTTGTTGTTCAGCAGCTGTATCTTCGATTTGAGTTTCTTGTCCATCGCTATTTACTTGTGTTTTATAAATTTTCGTACTTTGTGCTTTACTTAAATCTGCTTTTGCTTGAGATAAATTACCAGCTGCAGTATTTACCGCTTGTTGAGCTTCTGCAAAATCACCAGCTAATTGTTGTATAGTTTTATTTTCATCAGCTTCTTCACTTTTCTTCAAGCTGACAACACCTTCTTCATTTGCAACACCTTCTAAAGCGCAAGAATGTATGTCTTCTACTTTTATTACTAACTGACCATTTTCATCTATTTTTGCATCATTGCTTTGTATAGCAGATGCAATATTGCCTAAATCAGCTTCAATATTTTTAGCTTCAGTATCTGCTTCATTTCTTTGTGCAAAAATATCTTTAATTCCGTCAGCAATACCTTTTAATAAATCTGTTGCATCACCATTAACAATTTTGTTAAGTGTTTCATTTTCCTGAGTTAATTTACTTATATTTTGATCTAAAGAACCTACACTTGTAGTTGCATCAGCAATTGCTTTATCCAAAGCTTCTGCATTCTTTTCCGGATTTTTGTTAAATTTATCTAATGTTTTATTATAATCATCTGCAGCTTTTGAAACATATTCTTTTTCATTTGCTTTGTCAGAATCAGATGCAGTTTGGCTTAATGATTGAATAACTTGATTTGTAGAATTTGCAAGTCCTTGCAAGCCTGATAAAACAGTGCTTACACCTTCTTGCCAAGATGCTCCATTATCTTCAACCTGATAATCAGGATTATCAGCAGAAACTTCGTTTACAGCTTGAGACGTCAATTGATCAAGATAATTTTGCGTATCAGTTGTTACTTTACTAACTTCACCAGCTGATGGTGCATTTTGTATATACTTTTTTGCTATATCTGAAAATGAATTACCTATTGTTGTCATACGCTTACTCCTTACCTTTTTTACTTTACACATGTCTTTTATCGGCAAATAATATTAAAACTTTAATTTTTTATCACCAATTGTTACAAAATGTTTACATTTTATTTTAATAATATTTTAGGTAAAAAGCAGACATTAAATAAAACTATTCGTCAAAATTAATTTGATCCATAAGCATACAAACACCGGCAACTGCCAATTGCACACGGTTATCAACTTTTAATTTTTGTATTAATGTACTTACATGTGCTTTTACCGTCGCATTACTTATGTACAATTTATTCGCTATGATATGATTTGTTCTTCCGTTTATAACTTCTCTGAGTATTTGTGATTCACGAGTACTTAATCTAAAGTTCATACTTCATCTCCTTTATTTTTCAACTATCTTTTTCATCGCTAACAAAAATTTTTAGGCACATATAAAGTATTTCTTATCTTTTACACTCTCATTTTAAATTACTTTTTCAAAAAAAATTTTATGTATTTGCCTTTTTAATAACTTTAAAAATTTGTTTTTTCATACGAACATATTAAATTTTTATAAAAAATATTAGATTTTTAGTTATTTATTATATATTTATAATGTTATTAAACTTATTGGGAGATTTTATGATACATCCATCAGCCATAATCCACGAAACAGCAAAAATTGCAGAAGATGCATACATTGGGCCAAATGTTGTAATTGGTGAAAATGTTGTAATCGGCAGCGGTACAAGAGTAATTGCAAACGCATTCATAGAATTTGCTCAAATAGGTAAAAATTGTACAATAAGTCCTTTTGCAACAATTGGTTCAGAACCTCAAGATTTAGGTTACAAAGGTGAACCGACAAAGGTTGTTATTGGTGATGATGTTATTATAAAAGAAAATGTAACAGTGCATAGAGGCGCAGCATGCGATGATTTTACGACAAAAATCGGTAACAAGTGCTTACTTATGGCAGGTGTACACGTTGCACATAATTGTGAACTTGCAGACCAAGTAATTATGGCAAACTTAGCAACTCTCGGCGGACATTGTCATGTAGGTTTCGGCGCATGGCTTGGTGGCATGACAGTATTCCATCAAAATGTAAGAGTTGGAGATATGGCAATAATCAGTGGTTTTTCAGCAACAAGACAAGACATCTTACCTTATTCAAAAGGTGAAGGCAGACCACCTGTTCCAAAGGGTTTAAATGTTGTTGCAATGAGAAGACGAGGAGTAACAAAGGAAGATAGAATTAACACAAATAACGCTTTCAAACTTCTTGTTTCTCCTGAATATAATACAACTCAAGCAATAGAAAAAATTAAAGCTGAAATTCCTATGAATGAATACATAGAAAAAATGATATCATTTATTCAATCATCAAAAAGAGGTGTTCTTTTAAAATCTCATAAACAAGGTTTTGAAAGCCTTGATGAAGAATAAGTTAAAATCATGGGTTGACAAATTACTAAAAATAGTAAATAATAAGAATACAGGGGCAAGTCCCATGAAAGTCGGTTAACAGTTCATAGGACTTGACTTCATACCCTGTATAAGCTAAATTTTAAATGCTACTATGAATAGCGTTGCTACGATTAGTAGCATTATTATTTTGCTTATCATTTTATCACCTCCTTTCTGACTTGATTTCTTCATTTAATCTTGTGCGTCAGAGGAGATGATGGCATGCCCAAAATTCATTATACAAAAATTTTTAACCGAGTACAAATATTACAATTTTTCTTCTATCGATTTTATTTCGACATCTATTTTACTTGGGATAAATTTTTTAATTGTATGTTCTAAATCAAATGTTGCATTGACCCAAAAAGTAGGTGATGATGCTATTTTTACTTCTGAATCTTCATCTTTAACTTTTATAACAACAGGATCTGAACCCGGAAATTTTGCAAGAATATCTTTCATCGCAACAAGTTCTTCATAAGGAACTTTATCGTTTATTGAAATCATAAATATATTTGCGTTATCGACAGGCTTAACGTCATCTATTATTATATTTGGCTCATCTTCACTTCTATAGCTGACTTTGCCTGTGATAATAATTTTATTATCAGCTTGCATAAAATCATTGAATTCACATAATTTTTGATGGAAACAAAGCGCCTCTATTTTACCTGATAAATCTTCCAATGTAATTGTTTTCAAAAATTTTGACGGATCTTTTTTGTATGGGATTTGTTTTGCAGATGTAACAAGTCCACATAAAGTTACAACTTTATCTGCAGGAAGCTCTTTAACTTCTGAAATTTTATGTGTTTCCAAAAAGTTCATTTTATCTAAAATTGCAGATAACGGATGTGAAGATACATAAAAACCTAAAAATTCTTTTTCGAACGATTGAAGTTCTTTATCCGTAAATTCCTCATCCGTACCGGATAATTGGAATTGTGTACTTGCAAAATCTTCGTTATTTTCCAGCCCTGCAAAAAGACTTGTTTGACCGAGCTCTTTCGCTTTTGCCTCTTTACTTGCAGTATTTACAATATATTCAAGGTTATCTAAAAGCTGTTTTCTGCTTTTTTCAAGATTAGAAAACGCACCTGATTTTATTAAACCTTCTAAAACTCTTTTGTTTGTGGCTTTTGGGTCAATTCTTTTACAAAAATCGTATATAGATTGAAATTCACCATTTTCTTCACGTTCTTTAATAATCATTTCAACAACAACTTCGCCGACTTGTTTTACTGAGGCAAGTCCAAAGCGAATATTATCACCATCAGGAGCAAATTCAGCATAAGACTTGTTTATATCAGGCGGAAGAACCTGAATACCCTTTTTATTACATTCTTCAATATACAACTGGGTTTTTTCTTGATCATTAGAAACACTTGAAAGTAAGCATGCCATATATTCAACAGGATAATGACATTTTAAATAAGCTGTCTGATATGCTACAAATGCGTATGCTGCAGAGTGGCTTCGGTTAAAACAGTATGATGCGAATTTTTCTATTTGCTCAAAAAGTGTCGTTGCATCTTGTGCAGACATTCCATGACGAGCAGAACCTTCAATAAATTTACCTTTTTGCTTAGCCATTTCGTCAACTTTTTTCTTACCCATCATACGTCTAACCATATCGGCTTGACCGAGCGAATAATCGGCAAGAGTCTGGAAAACTTGCATAATCTGTTCTTGATATACAATAGTTCCATAAGTATCTTTTAAAACCGGTTCTAATGACGGATGAGCGTATGTAATTGCTTTTCTGCCATGTTTTCTGTCAACGAACTCATCCACCATGCCTGAATCTAAAGGCCCCGGACGGAAAAGAGCAACAAGAGCGCCCAAATCTTCAAACACGTCAGGGCGGAGTCTTTTTACAAGGTTTTTCATACCTGATGATTCAAGCTGGAACACCCCGTCAGTATCACCTTGCATAAGCATTTCATAAACAGGTTTATCATCCAATGGAATATTATTAATATCGACCTCTATACCCTGGCGCTTTTTGATTGCATCAAGAGTTTTATATATTGTAGTAAGGTTTCTTAATCCCAAAAAGTCCATTTTTAAAAGACTTAAAACTTCGGTTACGTCATGAGGCGGGTATCCTGTTTGAACAATACCATCTTTTGACGGCTGGACAGGTAAAATTTCATCAAGTGGTTTAGGCGCAATAATTACACCCGCAGCATGGGTACCTGTATTATTTTTTAAACCCTCTATACCTTTTGCCAAATCAATCCATTTTTTTACCCCAACAGTTTTACCTTCAATCGGGTCAATCACAATCTGTGTATCATCATCGTACATTTGACGAAGTTCCATGCCTTCTTTCAATGCATCATCAATATGAGTTTTGGGTTCTGACGGAATTAGACCTGCAATTCTGTTACTTTCTGAAAACGGTATTTTTAAAATTCTTGCAACACCTTTAACAGCAGCTTTTGCTGCATAGGTACCAAACGTAATAATCTGGCAAACTTTATCTTCACCATATTTTTGAGTTACATAATCAATAACTTCACCACGTCTTTCAATACAAAAGTCGATATCAATATCGGGCATGGTGAAACGTTCAGGATTCAAAAATCTTTCGAACAAAAGTTTATGCTCAATTGGGTCTAAATCTGTAATTTCAAGTGCATACGCAACAAGTGAGCCTGCGGCTGAACCACGCCCCGGCCCAACCGGAATGCCATGAGTTTTTGCATAGTGAATAAAATCCCAAGTAATTAAGAAATATGCAGCAAAGCCCATTTGATCAATTACACCCAATTCATACTCAGCACGTTCTCTTAATTCTTTGGTAACTTCACCATAGCGTTTTTTCACACCTTCCATTACCAAATAATTTAAGTAGCTTTCCGTTGTATGATTTTTCGGAACCTCATAATGAGGAAGCGGAGACTTACCAAGTTCAAGTGTTAAATGACATTTATCGGCAATTTTAACAGTATTTGCAATACATTTATTAAATGTATCCTCGTCCATCCATTTAAAAGATTGTCTTAATTGTTCGGCATTTTTTACATAAAACTCATTACCCTCAAAGTGAAAACGATTAGGATCATCCTTTTCTGAATTAGTATTCATACAAAGTAAAGTATCATGCATATCAGCATCTTCTTTACGCAAATAATGAGAATCGTTTGTGATAACCATTTCAATATCAAGTTCTTTTGCAAGAGTAATCAAATCAGGATTTGTACGTCTTTGGTCTTCTAAACCGTGGTCTTGAAGTTCTATATAATAATCTTCACCAAATAAATCTTTATATTTTTTTGCAACTTCTCTTGCTTTTTCAGGTTCATGGTGAAGAAGATTTTGTAAAATTTCACCGCCTAAACAAGCTGAAAGACAAATCAAACCTTTGTGATGTTCTTTTATTAATTCCCAGTTAATACGCGGATGAACATATCGACCTTCACACCAGGCAACGGAAGTTAATTTTATTAAATTCTTATAACCATCTTTATCTTTTGCAAGTAAAATTAAGTGATAACAAGGATTATTGTGCTTATCACGTTCTTTTATGTCGCCGTTATGAACATAAAATTCACACCCTAAAATTGGCTTTATGCCTGCTTCCTTGGCTGTTGTATAAAGCTCCATATCACCATACATAACACCATGATCAGTGATAGCAACAGCAGGAAATTCCTCGTCTTTTGCAAACTTACATAAATCATCTATTCTAATTGCACCATCAAGAAGTGAATATTCTGTGTGCAAATGTAGTGGTACATATGGTAATCTCATGTCATGAAGTATAACACGATACAAAAAATTTTTCGGCAGATTATTAAAATATTTGAACCATATTTTTATATTTATTTAAATAATGTGGTATAATGTATAACACCTAATTACAATTAAAATATAGGAAAACATAAATGAAAGATGAAACAATAACAAATAATATACGAAACTATTACGAAATATATAATAAAGAAGTTTTACCTATATTTAAAGAATACGAGCAAACAAGAATAACTACTTTAAATAAATTTAACAAAAAATCTTTTTTATTATACTTATTAACACCAATTGCATGTGTTATAATTTCTGCTCTTGTTTTTACACCTTCAATTAATAGTTATAGTATCGGTTTTGACACAATATTTATGATTTTTTTACCTATTATTTTAATTGTGCTTATACCGGAAATGTATACAGTCTCAAGGCAAAAAGAAAATACAAACTTTACAAACATGATGAAAAATAAAGTTTTAAAATCACTATTAAAAATATTTGGTGATATTAAATGGATAGAACACGATG
>CAYLHN010000069.1:0-9579 GCA_964383455.1 uncultured Muribaculaceae bacterium
TTTATATCTTTTTTATATTTGTCTATTTTACTTTGAAATTCTTTTTCTATTTTTTTATTATTTAGATTTTTTGCTAACTGCAGACCAATAGTATAACAGGAGTATCTTCTTTCATTAATATCATCGCCATAAAGACTACTTATAGTTTTAAGAACTCCCATAATTGTATTTAAAGCTAGTTCATTTTGTCCACAATTCATATAGTAAAATGCTTTACTAAATTGTATTCTAGATTTTAAGTTTATATCGTCAATATTATCAATTTTACAAAGGTTTTCACTTTCTTCTATTAATGTTAACGATTTTTGTGGCATATTGCCAAATATTTTATCCGCTAACATCATTTTTGAACAAACGGCATTAAAAATATTCCCAGCTAACAAACTCATATCAGCAGAAAGTTCTATGTATTTTATATTGTTTTCTAGAAGCCCTTTATTACCATAAATATTTGCTTCTATTGAATAATCCAGAGTATTATCTTTTAGTAAATCGTCATACATTAAAAGTGCTGTTTCTATATTCCCAATTTTTTGTATCGCATAAGCAAATTGAAATTTTAGAGAATTCTCAAGTTTCTTATTTTTGCTTAATTCTTCTTTGTATTTGTCTATAATCAATGGAATGTTTTGTTTTAAATACTCCCAATCCTTTAAATGTTCTTTTATGGATAGTTTGTTAAGTATTACAAAAAGCTTATTACCATTATCAACTTTATCAATGTTTATTTTTTCAAGCATATCAAAAATGTCTTGACTATCTTTTATAAAAAAAGAATTCTTTTTATATAATTCTATTGCTTTTGTATATTCTTCATTGTCAATTAATTCTGAAATTTTAAGAACTGAATCATTTGCTTTTGTTCCTAATACCCCTTTAACGGCATTGTCAATATTAGTGGTTATTTTTAACATATCTTTTTCAACTATACCATTTTTTATATTATTTGATTTAATAATACTTTTGCTGTTTATTTTTGACATAGTAGAATTATAAAGCAAAATGCAAAAAAAACATATTTGTATTTACTAATATTTACAAGCTGAGAGCTTATTTTAATAAAAAAGTCCTAATGTATTTGTGGGCGAGGGATAATTCATTTTGGTTTAATTCGTCAAGCATTGTAATTATATCCGATTTTAAATCAGGGACATCTTGCAAATAATAAAATTCAAATAAGTCTTTCGGCTCTATATTTAGTGCAACGACTATTCTTTCAATTAAATCAGGTGACGGAAAATTTTTACCACTTTCAATGCAGCTAATATGTTTATCATCAACATTAACAAGTTCGGCAAGTTGAGCCTGTGTTAAACTCTTTTTCTTGCGATATTCTTTTATTTTTCTGCCGAATAATGTTTTTAAATTGTTCATTCCTACCTCTCTTTCATCATATAAAGTCATGCGATTTTGCTGAATGGAAAATTAGGTAACAAATTGACTAAAACTTACTCATTTGATAGAATTTATAACGAAATAGGTAAAAATTTACTGATTTTATACTTAATTTATAGAATTTTTGAGGAAGAATGAGCAAAGATTATTGCAAAATGTTTAATATTCTTGAAGAATATCTTAATAAAGAGTTGTCAAATGTTGATAGAACTATTTTAAAAGCTGTTGAAGACAGGAAAAATGGTAAACACTTTTCTTTTAGTGAGCATTTGAAAGGGTTAGTATTTTCATTGTTAAGTAGCCAAAGAGATTGGAGTGCAATTCATAAAAATCGGCAGTATATAGAAAAATTATTTTTTAATTTTGATAAAAATAAAATCAAAAACTGTGATTATAAATATTTTATAAGTAGCTTAAAAAGTCGGTCGTTAGGTAATAGAGCAATCGGCAAGCAAATGGAAACATTGAATTATAATATTTCTATTTTAGAAGAAATTGAAAATGAGTACGGCTCACTTGATGATTTTGTAACGAGGTTAAAACCAAATGCGATTTCTGCTCTTTTAGCATGTAAAGAAAGTCCATACGCATTAAAGCAAATTGGCTTTCCGTTAGCATTAGAATATTTGCGTAATGTTGGTATTGATACAGTAAAACCTGATGTCCATATTGTCAGGATATTTAAGAGATTAGGCTTAATTCAAGAAACCGAATCGGAAGAAAAAGATGTTTTAAAGGTAATAGAAAAATTATCAAAAGAAAGTGGTTATACAAAAGCATATATTGATTTTTTGCTATGGCATTTTTGTTCAGAGGGTTATGGCAATATATGTGGTGCAAAACCTAATTGTGCAAAATGTGTAATACAAGAATATTGTCAAAACACTTGCAATAATTTCTCGTTGTGTAATAACTATAAAAAGGAGTAATAAATATGCACTTTTTAAGTCTTGTGTGGACAGTAATAATATTCTTATTTGTAGCAGGGCTATTTATGGATAAACCTAAATCTAATAATTTTCTTTGGTTTTGGGATATTATAATTTATGTAATCATTGTATTACTGGTTATTGCTCTTATATTAAAATCAAAATATTCAAAAAATAAATATCAAAATTTGTCAGAAGAAGAAAAAGAAAAACAAAAGAAATTAGACGATATTAAAGAGTGGAGTCGCCGTAATAAATGTTAAAATTTTGACTGACGGGGAAAAATAAAAATAAAAAAGGGAATGTGTTTTTATACAATTATCTCGCATGTAACAGTATAGGAAATATATAATTTTAAAAATTTTATCAGCACTATCAAAGGTAAAATAGTATATACTCTTTTAAATGAATTGCTTAAAACCCTGATGATTATATCGAACAAAATGTGGTTATTTTATTAGATACCTTTCAAAACCGAATTTTTAGGGGGAGAATTTAGCGGAGTTTTCCAGGGAAAGACAAATTTTGTATATACTATATTAAATTTTGTAACAAAATAAATTTATATCGAACACATTACCCCAAGAGAATTTTAAATTTATTTTCACACTTTTTGCCGTTGTCATTACCCCTTGAATATTATTTTGAATTTTGTTATTATGCCACTATACATTGTAGATTGACAACTGAATATTAGTTTTGGGTATTTCCATTATATAAATGCTCCCCAGCAGTCCTAACCTCATGCTCGGTTATCAAACAGAGGTTACTCCGTTATTGAGGGGTAGAGCAAGTAGAAATTATTGCCCACTAATATTTAGTTTATAAAAATTAGATTGTTAAACCTTTCTTTACGGAGTTATGTGTATAATTTTCGGGCAATAAGGAAAGGAGCTTTTTATGAGCAAAGAATTTGATAGCGAAGAAAATGCTATTGGTCAAAAGGGTAATGGACGGCAATACTCAAATTTGTATTCAGTCAAAGAATTTTCCAAAACCTATAAAATTGGTATAAATACAGTTTATAGGTTGTGTAAATTAAATGACTTTCCATTTATTCAAATCGGCGGAAAAATTTATATAGTCGCTGATGAATTTATTGCGTGGGTAAATAAAAATCGTGGAAAGGTAGTTTAATTATGAATTTAGAAAGATTTATGACTTTTGATGAAAATTATTTTGGGCATAATTTGGGTTTTCATACTAAAAGAACATCCTGTTTATTTGATTATGCAAGACAGTATAATGAAATACCTTGGAAATATGCAAAAACAGTAAAAAATACTGATAAAATATCTATTTTTCAGATAGTTTATGCATTAAGTGAAATTACAAAAAAATATTTATGGCAAAAAATAAGAGATTTTATTTATAAATTAGACGATTTTGAAGTTATGTTTGAATTTGATGAGTTCGGTAGGGCTTATATTTCTTATGAAAAATATAAAGCATACGCATATAATCATAAAAAATTATTTAAGTTAGACAAAGTAAAGAAAAAGGAGGTAGATTTATGGCTATTACGTTTGTAAGGATTGAACATTCTGTTAAGTTTGATACAGTTAAGGAAGCAACAAGGGAAGCAGATACATTAAGAATGAATATCATAAGGTATTCAAAAAGGTATAATATTCCTTGTACTGCAATGATAGGCATAAGCACAACAGATTTAAGAAATGCAGAGGTAGTACTTGTTAAAGAAGGTAAGCATAGACCTAAAAGGAAAATTTTTTCAAAAACACAACGAGCAGGTATTCCTGAACAAATTGAACCACATTTACATATTGTCATAATTTGTAAGTCAGATTATACTTCATTATCAAACTATCTTATTACAAGGATTCGTGAAAGATATCCGAATAGTAATGCAAATTGGTGGGGACAAGATATTGAATACGATTATGATATAAACAATAATATTCGCGGATATAGTGCAACTGCCGATTATTATACGATTACAGACCCATTACATTATATAAAATATGTAATTAGGCAGTCAAGTTCTATAAGATATGTATAAGATTATACTGGCGAGATTGATTTTGATTTTAAAGGACAGGTAAGGCTTAATTTAAAGATAGGAAATGAACGTACTTATTTTCACAAGAAAATGCGTAAAAATTATATCGAACCTATTGAAAAATATCAAAATGAGATATTGTCGGAATTATAGTGTAATTATAATAAGGTTAATTTATTAGAGAGCAAAACCCCTCATGTTGTGTACGCTGTCGATTAACAAAATTGTTAATCGACGGGTGGCAAATCCAGTCATATCCACAGTTTAAAACAACTTTTTAATCATTACATATCAAATTAAATCTGATAAGGACAAAAGCTATTTAAAAAATTTCATTAGAGGTAAATGATTGGTGCGAGAAGAAACAAAAATTATATGTAAGGTGTAATTTATAAGAAAAAATAAAAGCTTTCATAATTTTGCAGATAATATGTCTATTTTTATCAACCAAATTTACAAAAATTGATTAAGAAATGTCTTTAAATAGCTTATAGTCTAAACCAACCGTTATAAGTTGCTTCAAATATGTTTATTTAGGGCTGATTTTTACTTTTTCAAATAAATATTGCCCAAAACCGTTTACAAATAAACATCGATATCCAATAATGCAAAAGTAACACATAAAAAAGGAGCAAAACGATGACTACACAAGGAAAAAACATTGCTTACATCAGAGTAAGCACTCAAGAACAAAATACTGAAAGTCAATGGGAAATATTGAAAAAATACCATATTGACAAGCCTTTTGAAGAAAAAGTAAGTGGTAAAGACACTAACAGACCAAAGCTTATGGAAATGCTTGATTATGTTAGAGAAGGTGATACCGTTTACGTCAAAGATTTTTCAAGACTTGCAAGAAGTACAAAAGACTTATTATGGATTATAGAAGAATTGAACAAAAAGGATGTAAAACTTGTAAGCCATAAAGAACAGTTTGATACAAGTTTACCGAGTGGAAAATTAATGGTTACATTGCTTGGTGCGATTTATGAATTTGAACGTGCAAATTTATTAGAACGACAAAAAGACGGTATTGCCATTGCTAAAAAAGAGGGAAAATATAAGGGCAGAAAGAAAATATCAAAGCCTGCTAATTGGCAAGAAGTTTATAGCGAATGGAAAACAAGAAAAATTACGGCTAAAAAAGCTTGTGAAATGCTGAATTTGAAACCTAATACTTTTTATAATTTTGTAAAAGCAGAAAGAGAGGTTGCATAATGACAAAACGAAGAAGTAACGGCGAGGGTTGTGTATATAAAGAAAGTCGCTCAGGTCGTTGGGTTGGTAAATTTGTAATCGGATATAACTCAAATGGCGATAGAAAATACAAAACTTGCAGAGGGAAAACCGAAAAAGAAGTTATAGCAAAATTAAAAGACTTAACCGACAAACATCATGCCGGTATAAATGTAAGTTCAAACGGCTTAAAAGTCGGAGAGTTCTTTGATGATTGGTTTTATAACTCTGTAATACACGGATTAAGAACATCTACAAGTCAAAGTTACGAAATGATTATAAGACGGCATATTAAACCACATTTAGGCGATATTTTATTGTCGGAATTATCAAGCAGAGATTTACAAACATTTTACAACTATTTATATACAGACGGAAGAACTGACGGTAAAGGTGGTTTGGCAGTAAAAACAGTTGAAAATATACATCTTCTTATAAGTAGTGGAATAAATTTTGCATTAAAAGAGGGTATAATTATACGAAATCCCTTATTGAACGTGAGATTAAGGCGAGAGGGCAAGAAAGAAGTAGAAGCTTTTACGAGAGAAGAACAACAACGCATTATAGAAGAATGCAAAAACCACTATTATGGTATGGCTTTTAAGTTTGATTTTTACACAGGCTTGAGAGCAGGCGAATTATTGGGCTTAACTTGGGATTGTGTAAATTTTACAAATAATACGATAAGAGTAAATAAACAAGTTCAAAGGAATAAAAATTTTAGTGCAACTGCAAAAAACAAAACAATACTTGGTTTTGTGCATAATACAAAAACTGAAACCTCAACAAGAACAATAAAAGTATTACCACAAATCATGCAGGAACTTGTCGAATATAAAAAAGAGCAGGATAAATTAAAGCATAGAATAGGAAAAGATTATTACAAGTATAATTTAGTATTTCCTCGACAAGACGGATATTTTACGGATACGGCAACATTTTTGGATAATTTTAGTAAAATTCAGAAAAAATTAGATATTCCACACCGTAATGTTCACGCAATGCGACATACATTTGCCACAAGAGCATTAGAAAGCGGAATAAAGCCAATTGTGGTTTCACGACTTCTCGGGCACGCAAGCATACAAATAACTCTCGACATCTACGGACATGTCATACCAGATTTTGTGGAGCAAGAATTGGAAAAGTTGGAAGAAATATATATATCGTCTTAAGCCTGTTGCTTATTTGCCCTATATTCTTCTGCTTTTGCAATTAAATCAAGAGTTTCGCCATGTTGAGATGATAACACTGGATAAGTTGAATATACATATTGGATAAATTTGTTAAAACCCATACTTGAAGTCTTGTCAATAATAAAATCTATACTATCTGAATCTTCAATATTAGGATTCACCTCATTAAGTCCACCTCTTAAAGATATTATTTGCTTAGGTGTTCCAAAATTATTAAATATTAATTTAACTTGAAAAATGTCATCATGTGCATTAACTTCATCAATTATATCAAAAACAAATGGTCCATAGTGATGAAATACCCAAGTTATATTTGATACTTGGTGTCCGCGTATTAGAACATTTCGCCAATCAGCTAAATATATGATTTTATTTAATCTTGCGTTCGACAAATCTTCTTTATTTGGATAATTTAAACAAATATAATATATTATATTTAATAATTCATTCATTGTTTTACCTCCAATTCACTGTCAACAGTAACTACAGGTGTAAATTCATCTTTTAAATTAGCAATTAAATTTTGAAACTCACTTTTGTATTCATTATATATACTTATCATAATTTCTTCTGTCAAAACTTTACTATTTTTATCAACACTTTCAAAAACTAAAACAGCAACTTTATCCGTATTTGTTAAATTATGTAAAACTACACAACCAATAGTTTTTGCTTTCATCCTAAAGTTTGCAATAGTATCTTTTGAAAATTTATATTCTTTACTTAATAATTCATCATACTTTTCTTCTTGTTCGGGAAAATCATTTTTAAAAAAATAATTTTCTGGGCTATTCCAAGCTGCACCTATACAACCTTGATTAATTGGATGAATTCCTCGATTTTTTTTATTATATTCATAATTTTCGGAATATCGTCCAAGCATCATTGATAATTCTTGTCCAGATAGTGTGTCTTCTTGTATAACGAATATACTTAACCTTTCGTTACTTGTAAAATCGTATGCTTTGGAAATAACACTTAAAATATCATGCCAAAAAGTTTGAATATCTATTTCATTATTCAGTAATTGTTTCTCTCTTAATACTTTTATATGATTATAATAATTGTTTTTTAGTTTAATATTCTTTTTTCTATATTTTTTAACAGTTTCTTTTTGTGGTCTTTCAACAGAAAAATAAAAAATTATTGCAGTGATTATTAATATAATTGCTATACCAATAAGACAAATATCTGTTTTTGGTAGCATTTTAAGACTATGTATTTGGATAGCTTTATGAATACTTTCATTTGCTAAACCAAGTAAAAAAGTAGAAATGGCAAACAAAACACTTGTTGTTTTTTCACAAATAATATCTTTGAAAAATAACAACACATCTTTAAAGTCTATATCATGTTTATATTGGTCTTTCCCAAGTATTAGCAATTTAACACCTTTTACTTACAAAATTATACTAGCACATTATAGTTATATAAGCAATGTTATTTACATAATGTGTTCTACAACACATTCATCTGCACATGAGGTTGGAAAACCATAATTCAGATAGTGAATATTTGGAAAATGTTGAGATAATAAATTAAAAGTCGTGGCAGTTTGTGAAAGATACCGTCGGTTTAAAGGTTAGAGGTAATCGCTCATAACCCGGAGGTCGTTGGTTCAAATCCAGCCCCCGCAACCATTTAAAAGACTACTTTTTGTAGTCTTTTTTATTGGGCAGGATTTGAACTTAATTTAACAGCGTCGAGCTATTTTTGCTCTCGCAAAAATGACGCTCAACTAGTCCAGCCCCCGCAACCATTTAAAAGAGTCCCGAAAGGGACTTTTATTTTGGGCAGGATTTGAACTTAATTTAACAGCGTCGAGCTATTTTTGCTCTCGCAAAAATGACGCTCAACTAGTCCAGCCCCCGCAACCATTTAAAAGAGTCCCGAAAGGGACTTTTATTTTGGGCAGGATTTGAACTTAATTTAACAGCGTCGAGCTATTTTTGCTCTCGCAAAAATGACGCTCAACTAGTCCAGCCCCCGCAACCATTTATGTTAGGTAGTTTTAAAATTCTCTTTTTTAGTGATAAAATATCAAATTGTTACTATTTATTTTTTAAAATTTTGTATTTTCATTAGTTGATAAATAATCTATCATTTTGTATATAGAATTGAGTTCCATATAAAAATCATTGATAGATTGAGGATTATTTAATGATTTGAATAAACTGCATATTTCAAATATATTTTTTGGGGTATCAATAGCAATCATTAATGTGTCCTCATAAAAAGAGCATTTTACTTGTTTTGCTTTGAATGAAGTTTTAAAATTGTACAACAGTTTTAAAAATGTAGGTGTTATTAAAGATGAAATATCTTTTATTGAAGAAGAAATGTTAAATAGTTTTGCTATACTTTGATTATTTATTTTATTTTCCATGTGTTTTTCACGAAAATTAAATAGGTTTTTTATAAAACGACTTAAAAAAAATGATAGCGCAAGCGCAGCCACAATCGCAATCGGAAAAATCAAAAATACTGTATTTGGATTGAGAAGTATATATTTTGATGGAATTATTGAATATAATATCGCAATTACTATCACAAATAATGCAACTTTCATTGTGTCTTCTTGTTTAGAACCAAGACCTTTAGTGCAGATTATCAATCTGTCATTTTGAATATTTTTATTGATTTTCAATGATAGAATAACACCTTCAAATATACAAATTTCTCTTGTAGAGCGGCTTCCTCTTTTTATATAAATCATTTTTGTTTCGGTTATTTTAAATGGAATATCTTTATAAGAACCTTCAAATTCATCATCTGTATATTGATTATCATAATAATCAAATAA
>CAYLHN010000070.1:0-9565 GCA_964383455.1 uncultured Muribaculaceae bacterium
CCCTCGACATCCGGTTTTGGAGACCGACGTTCTACCAACTGAACTAAGGACGCTTTCGCGTATATTTGAAACTATTTTGTTTCTTTGTGACTAGTATGTTTTTGACATCTAGGACAATATTTATTTAATTCCATTCTTTCTTTGCTTGTTTTTTTGTTTTTTACGGTAGTGTAATTTCTTTCTTTACATTCTTCACAAGCTAAAACTACCATTTTGTCAACTCTTCCTTTGATGCCCATTTTTTATTTTCCTTTACTAAAAATGTTACCTATTAAAATAGAATGTGTTTGGAACTCACATTCTATCATTAACCTATATTCTTATATTAAAACAAACAAAAAAAATTGCAAATACTTTGTTAAATATATTTAATAGTAAAATACAAATATATGTGATACAATAAGAAAGAGGTGACAATGAAAAATCTAATTCTCAGCTTAATAAAAAATGCAGCAATCATTTTAGTAATTGTTTTACTATTAATATTTGGTTTATCGTATGTAAACGATAAGAAAAATGCTAAAAAACTGCAAATCAAAACAGAGAAATTTTCAAATTCAATAAATAGTAAAATAGAAAAAACACAAACAAATTATAATAAATTTAATAAAAAAATAAAGAAAAAACAAAAAGTCGTTGATTTTTAAATGTATAAATAAATAATTTTACGCCAGATAAAAATAAACAAAAAAATAACCACTGCATTATAAACAACGCAGTGGTTATTTTTAAAATCTTAATTAAACAGCTTTTTGTACTTTATTTGCTTTCAAACAAGATGAGCAAACTGTCATTTTTCTTACAACACCATTTTCTACAACTCTTACAGTTTGTAAATTTGGTGCTTGTCTATGTACATTTTGCTTATGAGAGAAAGTCAATTTAGCTGATTTTAAAGGTGTTTTACCGCATTTTTCACATTGTCTAGACATAATTATTTCCTCTTTTACATTATTTCTGAGTAAAGAATACTACAAATGTTTATTATTTACAAGTGTTAAATTTAAATTTGTAAATTTTATTTAATAGAAAAATCTTTAACTAATAATACTTGAACTTCGCCGGGTGCAAGTATTGAATGAATTCTGTTACGTTGAACAACAGGGATATCAGAAATTTTTACAGGTACAACAGATACTCTTTCGCTCAAATGCGGAACCGAAACTTTAACATTCTGCATACTTTCAAAATCCATGTTACCCACAACAACTACAGCATTTTTACCATTTGAACGAGCATATGCAAATACATTTGATGAATTTGTAGATAAAGGAACGAAATTTGAATCTGGCATCGTCTGATTCAACATGTATTTAAATTTATTTGCCAGAATAAAATTCTGCAAAATATCTCCGTCAGTTCCACCGGGTTTTCTTGAAAAATTATATATATCAAATTTGCCACGCTCTACAAAGTAAAATTCATCATCTGTATAAGTAATTTTTGCCTTTTTATTTGCCCAAGGATACATATAATCATCACCTGACTGAAAACCATCAACAAAATATGAATTAAGTGGCAATGTTGCGTTCAGCCAAGCAATCATATTTGAATATGGTGCGCCATTTACCAACACAGGGCTTACTGAATCGTATGTTGCAAAACTTCCTATTGATGATTTTATTAATTTATATTTTGAAAACAAATTTTGATTAAATTTAACATGTTTATATAATTTATCAGCAGTCTGCCACTCTGAAAACCTTCCATATCCTGCATAATAACCATCAAAACCTGCTTTTAAAAGCTCGTCGTATGAAGTAAAAGGAATTTTTTCGCCTAACTGATAATCTTTATCTGTAGACTGCGCTACAAATAAAAACTGAGGGCTTTTTGCTCTTACATAATTAATCAAATCAGACCAAAAATCTGCGGGTTTTATACTTGCATTACTTGCAAAAATACCATCAGCACCTAATTCAAGTACAAAATCAGTAAATAATTTATATTGATTCATTAAATCCATATTTATGCGGCCGTTTTTACCTGCGTCAAACATTCTGACATCAGTCCAATCAGCAGGAGTAACAGGCGCACCGCCAATGTCTGTTAAAAACAATAAGTTACTTTTTAAATATAAGTCATAAGCTCCGCAAGACGGCATATCAATAAATACTCTTATCTTACGCTTATGAGCTTCGTCAATAAATCTTTTTGCCTGCTCTTTAGGCGTTAATTTAGAATATTTACTTACCAACTGCGGATTAATTTCATCAAATGCGCTCATAGCAAATAAAGAACCTGCTGTCCCGTTAGCTTTAATCTTGCCGACAGGAGTAATAGGAAGAACATGGATAGCATTTACCCCTTGCATAGCTAATTCATCTAATCTATCTATAGCATTAATGAAATTTCCTCTTTCTTCACCGTATTTTTCATCAATAACCCCATTTTTGTTTACATCTTTTGCATTAAAAGTTCTTATATTTACTCCCATAATTACAAGAGAATTATTTTGAAATTGAGCTCTTGAATCGTTCATCCATACAGTAGCGCAATTAGCTTGAGATGCAAATAAAATAACAAATAAAGTTAATAGTAATTTTTTCATATTTAATCCTCACCAAGATATTTTCTTTATTTTAGCAAAAAATTAGTCATGCAACAAATAGTTAACATATCGTTGCATGACTAAAAATAATTAATATTTATTAAGCTCTTTTTGGTTGATTCTTTTTATCACGCCAAAAATCAATTAACATACTTGCAAAGAAAATACTTGAATAAGTACCAATTGCGATACCCAAAATCATAGCTAAAACAAAATCTTTTGTTGTAACACCACCAAAGAAATAAAGTGCAAGTAAAGTAATCAATGTTGTCAATGAAGTATTTATACTTCTTGCTAAAGTTTGGTTTACACTAGCGTCAACAATTTCACCAAAAGACATTTTCTTTGCATAATATCTTAAGTTTTCACGGATTCTGTCGAATACAACAATTGTATCGTGAACAGAAAAACCAATAACCGTAAGCAAAGCAGTTATAAACAGACCATCAATTTGAACGTTAAAGAAATAACCCAAAATTGCAAAAACACCAACAACAAATAGTACATCATGTATTAATGCCAAAATTGCAGCCATAGCAAAGTCAAATTGAAATCTGAAAGATAAATAAGCAACAATTCCTAAGCATGCTAAAGCCAAAGCCACAAGTGAATTTTTAAATAATTCTTTACCCAATGTAGGTCCTATAGAACTTGATGAAACTAATTCTGAATTAGGAAAAGAATTAGTTATAACAGAAGTAACTTTTCCTGCAGTTGTTAAATCATCCTCAGGAATAAATTTTGTTCTAACTGCAATAATATCTTGAGTTTTTGAATCAGCTGATTCATTTACATTAATAATTTGTAAAGCCGGAGACTCGATACCATTTTTTTCAAGATTAGCTCTCAAATTTGTAAGAACACTATTATCAACTTTTTTATCAATTGCATATTGCAAAACAGTACCACCGGTATAATCAATACCAACCTTTAACGGCAAATGCGATTCTGTTGTAACACTTGCATAAATCATTGTAAATATTCCCGGCAACAGTAGAACTGCAGATAAAATCATCCACATCCATCTATATTTAACAACTTGTACTTTAATTTTATTTTCCATTATTCACCTCACTAATCCAATACACCGAATTTAGCTTTTTCACGTTTAGTTTCAGACGCAGCATAAGCAGTACCGATTTCTTCACGCTTTAATCCAAATAGAGCAGGATATTTCAATTCACCTGTACCAAAAATTAAATGCATAAAGTTTTTAGTTACGGTAATTGCACTAAACATTGAAACAATTACCCCAAGAGCAAGAGTTAAAGCAAAGCCTTTTACTATACTTGTTCCTAAGAAATACAAAATTGTACAAGTAATAATTGTTGTCATATTTGAGTCAAAAATACTTGTAAAGGCTCTATCGAAGCCTGCATTAATAGCTGTAAACAGTGTTCTGCCTGCTCTAAGTTCTTCTTTTGTTCTTTCAAAAATCAATATATTTGCATCAACAGCCATACCAATTGACAAAATAAAACCGGCAATACCCGCAAGAGTAAGAGTTACAGGAATCATTTTAAACAACATAAACAAGATTAAACTGTAAATAACTAATGCAATATCAGCAATTAATCCCGGAAGTCTGTAGTAAGCAATCATAAATAAAACTACAATTCCAAGCCCTATCATACCTGCAAATTTTGATTTTTCAATACTGTCAGCACCTAAAGTTGCACCAACTGTATTTTCTTCTATAATTTTAGCAGGAACAGGTAATGCTCCTGCATTCAACAAATCAACCATTTCTTTTGCTTCTTCGTATGGAAACCCGCTGTCACCGCCTGAAATTTGAGCATGACCTCCAATAATAGCTTCTCTTATAACAGGAGCTGAAGTTAATTCCCCGTTAAAGAAAATAGCCATTTGCTTGCCAACAAGTTCTTGAGTCAAGTCAGCAAATTTTTTGGTACCTTTATCATTAAATTCTAATTCAACAACCCACTGACCGCTTGAACTTGTACCAACATTCGCTCTGCTTAAATCGTTACCTGTAAGACCGGTCTCAACCCATTGTCCTGAACCTTCTTTTAACTCTTTTTTAAATGATAATTCGGCAGTTTCACCTAAAAATTTCTTCGCTTGGTTTAAGTCTTTAACTGCAGGAATTTCAACAACAAGTCTTTTTTCACCTTGTCTTTGAACAACAGTTTCTGCAACACCAAGTTTGTTTATACGATTTTCGATTGCAAATTGCAAACTATCCATCATTTCAGGAGTTATTTTTGCAATTGTAGATGTTTGCTGAGCTTCAAGAACTAATCTTGAACCGCCAACCAAATCTAAACCTAATTTTGTAGGTTTAACGACAATCATTGCAGCTGAAAATATTGTCAGTGCAACAATTCCCCAAAATAGTAAAATTTTATTTTTCATTTTTTCTTCCTTATAGTAACTATAATATTACACACAATTTTATTTTAACAAAAAAATAGAATAAACGATTACCGACATGGCCTATTGGATTTCAATCTCATCCATCAATGCAAACAATTCCGCCTTTTGTTCATAATTAAGAATAACAAGCGGAAGACGCACATAATCTTTTATAATACCTAATTTTGACAATGCAGCTTTCACAGGAACAGGATTTGGCGCCATAAATAATTTTTTAAACATTGGATACAAAATCATATGCATATTTAATGCAGATTCAACCTGACCGCTTTTAAAATCCTCAATCATACTTTTTATTTCTTCACCATACAAGTGCGAAGCAACAGAAACAACACCTTTTGCGCCTAAAGACAACATTGGCAGAGTCAAGCTGTCATCACCACAATATATTGCAAAATCGTCAGGACAAATATCCTTCATTTCCGATACTTTATCTAAATCTGAAAAACTTTGCTTTATTGCAACTATATTTTCATATTTTTCAGCCAAGTATTTAACTGTCTCAGGTAAAATTTCCACACCTGTTCTTGACGGAATATTATACAAAATAACAGGAATATTAACCGCATTTGCAACTTCAGCAAAATGAGCTTTTAAACCTTCTTGAGAAGGTTTATTATAATACGGAGCAACACTTAAGATAGCATCAGCGCCTTCTTTTTCAGCAACTTTAGCATATTTAACGGCTTCTTCTGTAGAATTTGAACCTGCACTCATGATTATTTTACATTCATTTTTAACAGCTCTTTTAACAGTACTTAGCAGTTCAATTTCTTCTTCATGACTCAATGTAGGACACTCACCCGTAGTTGCAGCGATTAAAAGTGAATCAGAACCATTATCTAACAAATATGAAGCTAATTCGGCAGCTTTATCATAATCTACCTGACCATCTTTTGTAAATGGAGTAACCATAGCAGTTATAACTTCGCCCGCATCAAATTTTAATGTCATAAATTTCCTCCTTAATATTATAATTATAAAACAACAATAAAGACATGTGACATTAATGAATAAATTCTTAACAAAATAATATAAATAACAAATTCATGATAAAATACATATTATATGAAAAGATTTTTTGTATACTTGCGTAAAATAAAAGAAATGAGTGCGCGTAAAAAGGCGTATGCCATTGCATTTTTGATTATGGGCTTCATTTTGCTATGGGCATTTCTTAGCGCCGGATTTCTTACAAACGGGTTTTCACGCTCTAATATTAAAATTGGTAATGACAGACAGGACCTTGAAGTTTCAAGCATGATTTTGACAGAAACAAAAGAAGATAAAAAGTTTTGGGAAATATACGGAGAAACAGGAGTATATAATAGTGACGAAAAAATTGCGCTTCTAAAAAATGTTATAGGCAATTTTTACAAAGATAATGAAGTAGCAATGAGCTTTGAATCTTCTCAAGGAACATACAATGAAGAAAAAAATCAGATTATACTTTATAATAATACCTATATTGTTCTTAAAGACGGTATTACCTTGAATGCCGACAGATTAGTATGGTCCGGCTCAGATAAAGAAATTGTTGCAACAGGAAATATTAAAATTAATAAAAGCGGAGAACTTACTGCTTTAGGAGATGAAGTAATTATAGACCCCGATTACAGTCATTTCAAATTAAAAGGAAAAACAACATCTAAAATTTATGATAAAAATAATAACAATAAAACTAAAAAGAAGGGATTATTATTCTAATGAAAAAGATTATATTTACAGCTTTAGCCATCATAACAGGATTTGCAGCTGCTGCAACAGCATCCGATTTGATTATTGAATCAGATACGCAAAGCTACAACGAAAAAGAAAGCAAAATCAAGATGGAAGGCAATGTTAACGTCAAACTGGATGATTTGCATGTCGTAGGTGACAAAGCTGATATAACAGTGAATAAGAAAAATCAGCTTGATACTGCAACTTTTTACGATAAACCTTACGCCTATCAGATTCAAAATAATAAAAAAAGAGAAGTAAAAGCAAACATTTTAAAATTATCATTAATAACAAAAGTTGTAAGAGCAGAAGGCGATGCGCAATCAATAGTAACAGAAGGTAAAAAACCGCTTGCAATGATTACTGCAGAAGTCCAAGAATATGATACAAATTCAAATGTTCTGACTGCTTTAGGCGGAGTTATTATTCAATATGAAGATGTTCAAACATACTCTGATAAAGCTATTATTAAAACCGACAAAAACGGTGATGTAAAAAAAATAGACTTATACGGAAATGCTAAAATTGTAGAAAAAGAAAGTAATGCTGAAGCTGATCACTTCGCATATAGTGCAGACACAGAAGAACTGTTTGCTGAAGGCAACACAATGTCACATACAGAAACAGACGATAATAAACCTCTTACAGTAAAAGCAAAATATCAACAATACAGCCAAAAACAAAACATATTTAACGCAGGCGGTAATGTTCAAGTATGGTATGACGATTATTATGCAAAAGGTCCTAAAATGACTGTTTATCCTGATAAAGAAACAAACCAATTTAATGAAATTTATTTCAATGGACGTTCCTCTATAACTGAAAATGATAAAACAATTTATGCAAACAAAATTAGAATGATTTTAAAACCTAAAGACTTCTTTGCAGAAGGAAATACAAGAACTGTTATAAAAAATATTAAATCCGCTGATTTAGAAGGAAATAAATAAACATGTCAGAATTACTCGATAAGGCGCTTGAATTATTTCAAAATCGTCAATATAAAGAATCAATTGACGCATTTCAGGTTGTACTGGAAAATGAAGACGAAAGTGCTGAAATATACAATAACATAGGTGTAGCATATTCAAATTTATCTGACTACAAAAATGCTGAAATTTACTTAAATAAAGCGTTAAAATTAAATCCTTTACTTCCGCAAATATATTTAAACATGTCTGATGTTTACTATAGACAAAAAGAAATTGCTTATGCGATTGAATGCTTAAGAGCAGGAGAAACGGCTCTTCCGGATAATACCGTTATTCCGCATTATTTGGCACGCATACTAATGGAAGATGCACAGCTGGATTTGGCTATTGATGAATTAGATAAAATATTAGAAAAAGAACCTGAAAATTATGATGCATATTACGATTTAGGCAGAGTATATTTTGAATTAGGCAATTGGGAAGGCGCAATAACAAACTTTGAAAATATACTTGAATTTAAAGATCAAAATGAATTAATTTATTTTTATTTAGCACAAGCTTATGAAGCAAATGATGAAATTGATAAAGCTATTTCAAATTATCTAAAGTCAACAGCAGTAAACAATTCATTCCATCCTGCATTTAAAAAACTTGGCATGCTTTTTATGGCTAGAGGGGATAAGGAAGACGCTATTGAATACTTTGAAGATTATATCAATTTTGATATTCCGGATGAAGAAAAAGAAAATATCCGTAACTTAATTAAAAGATTAAAATAATGGAAAAAGGCTTTAAAATAATAAAATTTTAAAGCCTTCTTCTATTTATTAATAATATTCAATGTTTGTAACTCTATCTTTCTTTTCGCCAAGAGTTACTGAATTATCTCGGCTTTCGTATTTTTCGCCATTATATTTACTATCTTTTTGAATAACTTTGTCACGTTTTCCATCTTTTTGCGAAAAATCAACTTTTGTGTTGTCACAACCTCTTAAAACGTAAGTATCTCTGGCATCTGTTCCTGTAATTTCAGCACCTGAAATCCGCTCAAAATCTGTACCCTTAAGACCTTTGTAATAATAATCACCGTTTTGATTACTACCAAAAACATCTGACAAATTATACTGTGTTACAGTAGAATTTTTGCTTGCATCTTGGTCAGGATAAACAATATGTGTACCATCATTCAAAAATACGCTATTTAATTGTTTTCCTTCACTTGAAATTACTTCAGACGATTTAACATCATCTTTTCTAAAATTAACGCCACCGATGTTTATATCATTATTAACGCCCACATTTACCGCCTTTCATTGCTACGATGGTAATATAATACCACGCATAATAAATATATGCAATACTATGATTAAAAAGTAAATAAAAAATCCTAAACTTTTTCCGTTTAGGATTTTTTATAATCAAATATTTTAAATTATAATACTAAGGTGTAATGAATTTGATATCAGTAACTTTATCTTTCTTTTCACCTAAAACATATGTATTATTTTGGCTTTCGTATTTTTCACCATTGTATTTACTGTCTTTTTGAATAACTTTATCGCGTTTTCCGTCTTTTTGTGAAAAATCAACTTTTGTATTATCGCAACCTCTTAATACATAAGTATCTTTTTTATCTGTACCTGTAATTTCAGCACCTGAAATACGTTCAAAATCTGTACTATAATTACCTGTAGAATAATAATGAAGACCACCATCTTTATGGGAGCCGGCCATATTTTGTAATTCATACTGAGCCACTGTTGGATTTTTGCTTTCATCTTGATTAGGATAAACAATATGTGTACCATCATTCAAAAAGACACTGTTTAATTGTTCACCTTCTCTTGAAATTACTTCTGATGATTTTACATCATCTTTTCTAAAATTTACGCCGCCAATATTTACGTTGTTTTCTACGCCCATTTTTACCACCTTTTTATTTTTAGGATACTACATCTATAAT
>CAYLHN010000071.1:0-9490 GCA_964383455.1 uncultured Muribaculaceae bacterium
TTGATGAAGCAAAAGCAACGGGTGCAATGGCTTTATTTGGCGAAAAATACGAAGATGAAGTCAGGGTAGTTTCGATTGGCGAAGATGTTTCAAAAGAATTCTGTGCTGGGTGTCATGCTTCTCATACAGGTCAGTTAAGACTTGCTAAAATTATTTCTGAAAGTGCAATTGCAGCAGGTACAAGACGTATTGAAGTTGTTGTTGCAAAAGCAGCACTGAAGTATTTATCAGAAAAAGCAAATGCAATAGATAAATTAGCAGAAAAGTTTAAAGCGCACTACGATGAAGTTGAAACTCGTGTTGATAAACTTGTTGAAGAAAACAAAGAACTTCAAAAAGAACTTACGACAGTAAAATCTGCACAAGCAAAAGACAAGTTCAAAGAATTTGCATCAAAAGCGGTTGATATTAATGGCGGAAAACTATTTGTTCAAAAAATGGAACAATTAGACGCAAACGCTCTAAAAGAAGGTGTTGAAATGCTTGCAAATAAATTGGGTAATTCAATTATTGCAGTTGTTGCAGGAACTTCAATATTTGTAAAAGTATCAGATAACTTTGTTGCAAACGGTGTAAATGCAGGCAATATCGTAAAAGAAATTGCTGCGGCAACCGACGGCAAAGGTGGCGGACGTCCACAATTTGCGCAGGGCGCAGTTAAGAATTTGGATAAAGTTGATGCGGTTTTAAATTCAATTGAAAACAAGTTTAAAGGTTGAATAGTTGAATGGTTGAACAGTTAGAGTTTCATACTTTTGGTTTTGAAAAGTTAGAAGTTTGGCAAAAATCAATTGATTTTTGTCAACTGGTTTATTCTGTTTCTCAAGAATTTCCAAAAGAAGAGATTTATGGTTTGTCTTGTCAAATTAAAAGAGCTGTTATATCTATTTCATCAAATATTGCAGAAGGTTCTAGTAAAAATTTATTAAAAGACCAAGCAAGATTTTCAGAAATTGCATATGGTAGTTTGATGGAAATTATTATTCAATTAATATTAGCAAAAAAATTAGGATATTTATCAGAAGAAATATATACCAAATGTAGAAATGAGGCAGAAATTTTATCAAGACTAATAAATGCATATAAAAATTCACAAGTGAGGAGATTAAATGAAAAATAACCGTTCAACTATTAAACCGTTCAACTATTCAACCACTTTAAAAATTGAACGTTTAGAGCATAATAGAATTCTTCCTGAGTACAAAACCAAAGGAGCTGCTGGCATGGATTTGTGTGCGGCAATTGATAAACCAATTACATTAAAACCTTTGGAAAGAACTTTAATCCCGACAGGCTTGAAAATTGAACTTGAACACGGTTATGAGGCTCAAATCAGACCTCGTTCAGGCATGTCAATAAAACACGGTATTACATTAATTAACTGTGTAGGTACTATTGATGAAGATTATAGGGGCGAAGTTTGTATTCCTGTCGTAAATATTTCAAATGAAGAATATACAATTCAACCTGACGAGCGTATAGCACAAATGGTTATTGCAAAATATGAACAGGCACAAATTGAAGTTGTAACCGAACTTTCAGATACTCAACGAGGCTCAGGCGGTTTTGGTTCGACAGGAAAATAAAAATTTAAGGGCGGATTTTGTTTTACAAAATCCGCCCGCTTTGTTTATATTAATCTAACGGATTAATTACAATTCCGGAAAGTAATTTTGGATAAAAGTAAGTTGATTTTTGAGGCATTCTTTCGCCTGCTTCAGAAATTCTTTTTATGTCCTGAATTTTAGGATATGCCATAATAAATGATGCTTCAGCTTTACCCATATCAATCATATCAAAGGCTTCGTCTTCCTGTTTAATATATAAAATTCCATCCTGAGCCATTTGTTCATCTTGCGTGTAGCCTAATTCCTTCGAAATAATTGTTTTGTGTAATACGATTAAATCAAGTGTTTTTAGAACTTCAGGAACTTCATATTCATCAAGAATATCGTTAACATTTTCTCTTAGTTTTAATAAATAGAATTTATTCACATTTTTCATATACAAACCCATTGAAATTTGATTTTTGGATTCATCTTCAATTGCTTGTAAAAATTTAGCTTTAACTTCATTTTTATTTTTACCGTCAAAAGTATAATCAACAACATCAAAGTATTTTTTTACTTTTTCAAGTAAAACGTAAGGTTCAACCCAACGAGTTAAAATTCTGTGAGTAGGAAAGATTAACAAATCATCTTCAAGGTTTGTAAAATAGCTCATTACAAATTTTGTAGAATCATTTTTATCCGGAGAATTAACAAAATTTCTGTAATTCATAGCTGTTTCATATCTGTGATGTCCGTCAGCGATAAGGCATGTTTTATCACTTAAAACTTTTTGAATTAATTCAATAGTTTTTTCATCGTCAATTTTATAAACAATATTTTGCACACCTAAATCGTCAGTAACGTCAATAAACGGTTTTTGGTTGTAATCTATTGAATTTTCAATTTGTTTTTCAGGATCTGAATAAACTAAAAATACTTGTGAAAAATTAGCTTTACATTTTTTTGTAAGATTTAATCTGTCTTCTTTTGGCCCGCCCATTGTGTATTCGTGCGGAAGAATATTTTTTGTGGAAAAATCTTCAATTCTGTTACGAGCAATAAAACCTTTTCTTGTGATTTTTTTACCGTTTTTTTCGTAATTTTGAATTACATATAATATACAAGGCTTATCAGTTTTAACCAAAATACCTTCATTAAGCCATTTGTGATAGTTTTTATATGCTTCATTGTATCTGTTGTTTTCATCATTTAAATCAGTTGAATTGTTAGCAAGAATCAATTTAACAAAATTATATTCACTTCTTGCTTCAAGTTCGTCTCTATATTTGTCTGAAATAACATCATATGGAGGTGCAATAACATCTTCCATCTTAACTTTTTCCTGATTATAAACAATTGCCTCAATCGGTTTTATTTCAATAGTCATAAAAATCTCCTTCGTTATAATTATCACATACATTAATTTGTAAAATTATGTTTGTAAACAAATATAACAAAATAATATTACAATACCCATTGTTTTTTTGTTAAAATTGTTTACTTATTTATAGAAACATCTAAATTTACTCTTTGTAATAATAGATATTTTTTATAATTAGTTTGGCTGTGATTTTTGTATCTTATATAATCTATTTAATTATAGTTTATACAAGACATTATAAATATAAATACAATACTCAAAGAAAAATTAAATATTTTATGAAAAAAAATATTATTTATATATTTTGTGCAGCATTTATCCTTACATTAGCTACATTTGGTACCTTTTTTATTATTTACATGTTATAAATAATAAAAATAAAATGGACACTTATAACATGTCCATTTGTGAATAATAATAAACACATACAACAAAAAAAAGAGAGACTAATGGTAAAATATATACCAAACTTTTATAACTATCTGATTATTCTTCCGTTTTCATCAAAATGTATTCTTTTTAAAACTTTTGTAACTTCAAAATCGCCGTAATTTTCAAGTTTTCTGACTTCTTTTATAGTTTCTTCGTACAAAATAACCTTACCATTTTTATATAATGTCGTTGCTGTCATATCGCCAACTTTTTCCACATTCATATAATATGGTTTTTCCAAATTTTCATTTTTTAAATTTCTCATTTCTCTTGTGTACCCCAAAAACCAATCTAACAATATAATATTACTACATTTGTAGTAATAATGCAATACCTTCTTAATAGTTTGTTACATTCCTAATAAAAAAGCAGGTTATTTAACAAATAACCTGCTTTTTATTTAATTTATATTATCTAGTTTTTTCTGCGTTATATCTGTCTAAATCTCGCAAATGATTATTTATATCATTTTGTAAATTTGAATAATCATTCAAGAAATTACTACGAACATCCTCAGGTACATCTTTTGAATTTAATATTCTTTGAATAAAAGACTGACAAGTAGTATAGAATGTTACCCAATATTCTGCTCTTTCCGGTGTTGAATTAAATTGTGGTTCTTTACCCAAATATTGACTTGTAAATGCATTATATTCTTCTGCAACACTTTGCCAATTTTCATATTGGCCTTTTTGTTGTGTATTTTTTATGTTTTGAATTTCCATTTCGATTATATTTTTCTTATTTGTCCAATAATTATTCATTTCAGGAGAAATATCATCACAGGCCAACATTCTGTTTATATATTCTAATGCTTTTTCTTTTTCTTCTATTGTACTTGTTTGGTCTGGAACATTTTCATCCATTTCTGCCTTTACATCGGAAAATTTTTCTGTTTTATTTTTTGAATTTGATATATCAACTCTTTTGTCCATAAGTTTTTCAAGTCTATCATTATCAATATCTTTAATATTACTTGAATCAAATTTAACACCATGATTCTTATCTAATATTGCATGTTTAACTTCCTTTAAATTAATTCCTGACGATTTATTATCATTTACTTTATTATTTTCAGATAATTTTGTTTTTAAATTTTTTGGTATAGTTAATTTTCCAAAATTACTTTTATTTTTATTAAAATTAATACCCATACGCACACCCTGTGTAACCTTTCATATTCAAAATACCTACAGATTCTTTATCGGCAGGTATTTCAAAAACTTTATAGTATCCCTCATATCATATCATATCATATCATATAGCTGATTATACCTAAGTTTCGGCTATTTTAAATTCATATTTACAATTCTTTACATTTACTTATTTGTACTATTTATATTTCTTTTAATCTATTATTTCGCCGTTTACATACCATGTTTTTGCACCGGTTATTTTTACTTTTACAAATTGCCCCGTTAAATCTTTTTCGCAAGGTATGTGAACTATTTTATTATTTCTTGTTCTGCCTGTCACAACATTTTTACCCTTGTGATTTTCAAAATTTTCTATCAAAACATCAAGTTCACGACCTACAAATTTTTGATTAGAACGCAGACAACATTCCATATTTTTTTCATTTAATCTGCGTAAACGTTCTGTTTTAACATCCTCCGGAATATACAAATCAACCCATTTTGCAGCAACAGTTTTTTCTCTTGGCGAATATGCAGCTGTATTTGAATAATCAAGATTTAACTCATCCATCGCAGTAAGTGTTTCTTCAAACTGTTCTTCTGTTTCTCCGGGAAATCCTGCAATAAAATCGCTTGTAATCGTAACGTCAGGAACCATCTTACGAACTTTATTTGCAATTTTTGCATAAGTTTCTCGGTCATAGCGTCTGTTCATTTTTTTCAAAACTTCGCTTGAGCCGGACTGCATCGGAATATGGAAATATTCGCAAACTTTATCTAGTTTTACTGCTGTTTCAATTAAATTATCTGTAATATCTGTCGGGTAAGAAGTTACAAATCTAATCCAAAAATCACCTTCAATGGCATTTAATTCTGTCAACAAATCTGCAAGTCTGTATTCTCTGTCTTTAAAATCTTTTCCGTAACTGTCAACATTTTGTCCGAGCAGAGTAATTTCTTTAAAACCTTGTGATAAAGCGTCTTTTGCCTCTTTAATAATAGTTTCCGGAAGTCGTGAGCGTTCTCTGCCCCTTGTATAAGGAACGATACAATATGTACAGAAATTATTACAACCTTCTGTAATCGGAATCCAAGCATTAACACTTTTTACACGTTTAATTTCAATATCTGTTTCACCATACGGAGTATCAGGGCATTCACAAATACGCGTTTCACCATTTTCAATTCTTTTAATTAATTCAGGTAATTGATAAATATTGTGAGTACCTATAACCAAATCCACATAAGGCGCACGTTTAAAAATTTCTTTTTGTTTTTGTTGCGCAACACATCCGCTAAACACTATTTTTATATCTTTACCACGTTTTTTCCATTGTCCCCATGTACCTATTTCGCTAAAAGCCTTATCCTCACTCAATTGGCGAATTGAACATGTATTAATTATTAACAAATCAGCTTCCTTGGGTTCTTTTGTTTCATCATAACCAAGATAAGACAACATACCCAACATTCTTTCGGTATCGGACTTGTTCATCTGACAGCCCATTGTATCTACAAATACTCTTTTCATAATATCTTAATTCTAGCATAAAAATTGTAGTATAATAATTTTATGGATAACAAGAAAAAAAAGAAGAAAAAATTTAAAATAGATACGAAAAATATGGGCGTAAATATAGATAAAAATGAATATTATGAGATTATATGTTCAAACTCCGCCCACCCTGAAGATATTTACAAAAAGTATAAGAATTAATTTTTATACCAAGCCTTAAAATTTTGTATTTGGTTATTTAAATCTTCGTAATTGCCCTGAAAATTTATACATCTATCGTCAATAAACAACCAGCAGACATCTTTATGGTCTGTAATATCCTGAATATAGTTTTCCAGTTGATTTTCTAAAACCCATTTTGAAGCAAGTATTTTGTTTCTTGTCGTAAATATTTTTATTGTAAAACTTTCAGACAAATTTTGTAAAAATTCTTTTGCACCGTCTTTAATGGGTGGGATAAAATCTTTGTCAAAATTTCCGTCGTATGTGTTTAATACCCCATCTAAATCAATTAGAATTGTTTTCTTAAATTTAGTTTCCATAATCGTTCCTTTTTTGTTTCAAATTTTATAATAAAAGTAATTAATTAGCAACTTTTTATAACCTTTTTGATGTACAAAAATATAAAAAACATGTCTATAATCTTTATGTGGAAAATAAATTGCGAGAAACATTAGCACATAATTTAAAAGTTGAAAGAGCTAAAAAAGATTTAACTCAGGAAGTTTTAGCTGAAATGGCTGGCATTTCTGCTAAACATTTAACTAAAATTGAAAATAAAAATGTTACACCTAGCATTTTTATAGTTTATAAACTTGCAAAAGCACTGGATATAACCGTTGATACATTAGTTTATTAATTAACATCGTTTAATCTGTATTGCAAAGTTGAGTAATACGGCCCTCTACCTGCGGGAGAGGGTAATTTTTCAATGTGAATTTATGAACATTTGAAAAATGGGTGAGGGGACAACTATGTTATAATTTATTTATGAAAAATAAAAACACAACTTTAAATCAAGCGAAAATTTTACGTAAAAATATGACTGCACAAGAAAAAGTTTTATGGAATATCTTACGTAACAATAAATTTTATGGTTTAAAATTTCGAAGACAAGTACCTATTGGAAATTATGTAGTAGATTTTGTTTGTGAAATACATAACTTAATAATTGAACTTGATGGAGGGCATCATAACGAACCGATAAATATTGAATATGATGAACAAAGAACAAAATATTTAAAATATAAGGGTTATACTATTTTAAGATTTTGGAATAACGATATTGACAATAATATAAATGGAGTGTGCGAAAAAATTTATAAAAGCATTTTTAAAAATAATTAACCCCTCACCCAAAAATCTAACTTTCGCTAACGCTTAAGTTGATTTTTGTCCTCTCCCGCAGGTAGAGGACTGTTTATAGTTTATTAATTAACCTCGTTTAATCTGTATTGCAAAGCTTGTGTTATGTGTTTTGAGGTTATTTGTTCCGAATTATCAAGGTCGGCAATTGTTCGTGATAACTTCAAAACCCTGTCATAACGGCGTCCTGAAAGCTGATATTTTGCAATTGCAAGTTTTAAAATTTCTTTTGATGCCTCATCCGGCTGACAATATTTTTTAACCAAATCTGCAGTTAACTGAGAATTTGTCAAAATTCCTTCTGCTTTGTATCTTTCTTTTTGTATTTTTCTTGCTTTTATAACTCTTTTTCTTATTTCAAGTGAAGATTCGGCGCTGTCAGAGGTATTTAATAGTTCATCAGTTGTTAATCTCGGAACGTCAATCTGAATATCAATTCTGTCCATTAATGGGCCGGAAAGTTTTGAACGATATCTGTTTATCTGATACTCAGTACAAGTACATTGTTTTTCTTTATCGCCCAAAAATCCGCAAGGACAAGGATTCATCGCTGCCAAAAGCATAAAATCTGCAGGATATTTTATTGAATGCTTTGCTCTTGAAATTACTACTTCACCATCTTCAAGCGGTTGACGCAAAACCTCAAGAACATTCCTCGGAAACTCAACTATTTCGTCCAAAAATAATACTCCTCTGTGAGCAAGCGTTATTTCGCCCGGTTTTGGATTACCGCCGCCGCCTATAATACCATTTGCAGATGCAGTATGATGAACCGCCCTGAAAGGTCTGTTTGTCATTAAAGGATTATCCGAAGGCAAGAGCCCTGTAATACTATATATTTTAGTTAATTCCAAAGCTTCTGACAATTCCAAAGGCGGTAAAATTGATGAAAAACACTTTGCCATCAAAGTCTTACCTGAACCCGGAGAACCTGTCATTATCATATTATGTCCGCCTGCCGCTGCAATTTCCAAAGCCTTTTTCGCTTTTTGCTGACCTTTTACATCTTTGAAATCATAAAGAAAATCCTGCTGCAAACCTTTTGACAAATATTCTTCAACGTCTGTTGTTGTAGGTTTTATCGGATTATCAATAAAATGATTAACAACATCATTCAGATTATTTGCACCTAAAACATTTATTCCTTCACATAAAGACGCTTCTTTTGCATTACATTCAGGAACAAAAACAGTTTTTATCCCGTTATTTTTTAAACCTAAAACATGAGGCAAAACACCATTGACAGCCCTCAATGTTCCATCCAAAGACAGTTCACCCAAAAACGCCATGTCTAAAATTTTTTCTTCTTCGATAACACCTTCTTCTATTAAAATACCAACTGCTATCGGCAAGTCAAAATTTGTACCCTCTTTTCTTATATCCGCAGGCGCAAGATTAACTACAACTTTCTTTTGCGGAAAACTAAAAGAAGAATTTTTTATCGCAGAACGAACTCTTTCTCTTGCCTCATTTACCGCAGTGTCAGGCAAACCTACAATAGAAACTGATGGTAAAGAATTTACCAAATCTGTTTCTACTTCTATTTTATAGGCGTTTAATCCGATTACCGTTGATGTTGTAACTTTGCAAACCATAAATAAATTTTACAACAAAAAACGAGGTTTTTAAAACCTCGTTTTTTAATTAAAACATTAAAAATTATTTTATGTTTGCAAAAGTCCAAGCATCGAATGTAGGACGAGTTAAATTAATATCAGATTTATCTTTTCCTGCGCCTTCTGTATCGTGAGCAATTGAACGATATAATCTGTTATAGTATTCAATTACCATACGGTCAGAATTAAAGTAAGCTTCTGCAGTTCTAATAGCCTGACGCATTAATCTTCCCCATTCTTCTTTATTATGGTAGTAAGTCGGAATAATTTCTTTTTCGATTACGTCCATAATATATTCGTGGTCTTTCCAATGACGTTCTTCCCAAGGAATTTCATCATCCAAACCTTCGTATTCTACTGTGTAACCGTTAATTCCGTTGAATGTACCTTCTACTGTCCAGCCGTCGTAGATAGATAAGTGTAAAGCACCGTTTGCATTAGCACTCATACCTGATGTACCTGATGCTTCAAATGGTCTTAACGGAGTATTTAAC
>CAYLHN010000072.1:0-9476 GCA_964383455.1 uncultured Muribaculaceae bacterium
AGATGACGAGTGGATGAAGAGGAACTTTGGCAAGAACGGATTAACGACAAAATATGAATTATTAGGTCATTCCATCATTCCAATCGTAAATAATCCGCCGCCTCCAAAATCTATCTGCGACACGCAATCGTTTCCTGTATTTACATCTGACTTTGATTATATTAAGAATGAACTGCAAGTTCATATTCACTCTGCATGCCGGAGACTTCGTCAGGCAAAGTGCAAATGTAATACGATTGGGGTTATTGTAAAAACAAAAGATTTCAAATGTGGTTTTTTGGAAGCTAAACTTGAAAACCCGACAGACTTTGAATTGAATATCTCTAAAACAGCCTTTGAACTTTTAGAAATGATGTATTCGCCTAATATTTTATATAGGAGCGTAGGGATTTTATTAGAGGAGTTCAAAACGTGTTCAAACGAGCAATTAAATATGTTCGAGGATCAGGTTAAGAAAGAAAAAAGCGAACGACTCGGTAAGGCTATTGATAGAATTGAAGAACGGTTCGGTCGTAATAAAATTAAGGTTGGTTTTACGAATAAAGACGTTCCAAATAAACAGGGATTTATGACCTCCCCAACTATGATTTATTAATAAAAAATAATTTGAATTAAACGCTAAAATTAAAAATTAACTTTACCAAAAAGTGCAAACTATCTGTCTAACGAAACCATACTATCTGTCTATTTACAGTACACTAATCATTATTTTGTGTTATTATTAATTTATGAAACACGAATTTAAACAAAAAGTATTTTATAGCGATACTGATGCTTATGGTGTAGTTTGGCATGGTTCTTATCTTCGTTGGCTGGAGATGGGCAGAATAGAATTGTGCGAAAAAGCGGGATATTCTCTTTCAAAATTATATGAGGCGGATATAACTTTGCCGGTTGTAGATTTAAATGTTCGATACAAATCACCTGCAAAACTCGAAGATGAATTGTTAATAGTTACTCAATTAAAAGAAATTTCAAAACTATCCATGACTTTCAGTCAAAAAATTTATAATGCAAAAACGGAAAAATTAAATATCGAGGCTTCTGTAAAAGTCGTTGCAGTTCACAATAACGGCATTCTGTACAGGCAATTTCCTGTTGAGATGATTGATTTTGCAAATAAGGTGATTGAAAATGACAGCGAAAATCAGGTTAAATAAATATATTGCCTCTTCAGGTCTATGTTCGAGACGCTCTGCTGATGAAATGATTGAACAAGGTAAAGTTAACGTTAACGGTAAAAAAGTTACTGAACTTGGATTTTTAATAAACGAAAAAGATAAAGTTTTTATTGACGGTAAATTGATTCAACCAAAAAAACACGAATATTATCGTTTCTACAAACCGGCAGGATATATTACTACTTCCGATGATGAAAAGGGACGTAAAACTATATACGATATTTTGCCTGAATATATGCACACGCTCAACCCTGTAGGACGCTTAGATAAAGATTCAACAGGCTTGTTGATTATGACAAATGACGGAGAATTGATTAACGAATTAACACATCCGTCTGTTAAGGTTCCAAAAGTTTACATCGTAAGAGTTAACGGAAAGCTAAATCAAAATCATATTAACCAAATGGCTCTCGGTATTGAAATTGAACCCGGTAAAAAAGCTTATGCAGAGGTAAGCGTAATAGAAATTTCAAATAAATCAACGCTTACAGAAGTTGTGTTGCATCAGGGAATGAATCGTCAAATAAGAAAAATGTTTGACTATTTAGGATTTGAAGTTGAAAGTTTGAAACGTATTCAACATGCTACAATAACCCTTGAAGGATTAAAAAAAGGTGAATTTAAGCCGATAAAGCCAAAACAAATAAAAGAATTGAAAACTTATTTATCCAAGATTGCGGGTAAAAAAGATGTATAAATTTGCAATTTCCGGTAACATTGCCTCAGGAAAATCAGTGGTAGAAGATATTTTGAAACAAAAAGGTTTCATAGTCTTTGATACGGATAAACTTTCGCACGAAATATTGTCAGATTTTAAATCAGAAGTTATCAAGGCATTTGAAGGTTTTGATATTACAGAAGGTAACAATATTTCAAGAGCAAAGCTGGGCAAAATAGTTTTCGAAAATAAAGATTTAAAGAAAAAATTGGAAGATATAATATATCCAAAATTAAAAGAAAAAATATTAAATATTTTTAATGAAAATCAAAAAGAAAAATATGTTTTTATATCAATTCCGTTGTTATTTGAAGTCGGTTGGGAAAACTTGTTTGATAAAATTTTATTTATTAAGACAGATGAAAATATACGTTTAAAACGTTTAATGGCACGAAATCAATTAACAAGAGAAGAAGCTGAGCTGAGGCTTAATTCTCAAAAATCCCAAGATTTAAAGGCAAAAAAATCAGATTTTATCATTTGTAACAATGATGATATTATAAACTTGCAAAAAGAAGTCGATGAGTTTATAATTTTGCTAGAGGATATGGAGTAAATTTGTGGCACTCAATCTGGTTAGCAGAATAGAAGCAGGAAAAAAGCAACGTACACGCGTGATGATATGGGTTGCGGCTATTGTTCTGTTTTTGATTGTTACAAGTATAATTTTTATTCAGTTGTTACTAAAAAATGAACAGTTGGAAATTGAAGGTCATATTACAGAAGTTGCAAAACAAAGCGCTGCAGCTGCAAATGTATTGATAAACGGGGATTTCCAAACTCTTAACTTGTACGCTCATATATTGGAAAAAGAACCTAAATATTTAGATAAATCACTTGTTAAACAAGGACTTCAAACGGCTATCAAAAATACAAGATTTTATTCCATGGGTGTCGCTTATCCAAACGGAGATGTTATAATTTATGATGCAAATATGGGTTTTGCTCCGCCTATAAACGTAAAAGGATTTAAATATTTTGAAGAAGGCATGAAAGGCGAAAATTTTGTCGATTTCATAAATTGCTTTTACGACAAAGATAAATTAATCGTTTTGTATGCGGTACCGGTAATTAGAAACGGCAAAGTTATAGCATTGTTAACAGGTGCGCATGGTGCGGAAGATTACACAAATGCCATTGATATAACCGCATTTAATGATGAAGCGGTAATTCATATTCTGGATGGCGATGGCCATTTGATTTTACGAGATAAAAGTCCGAAAACTGTTTTAGTGTCATCTATATTTGAAAATGATGATGTACCTAATGAAAAAAGACAGGAAGCTTTGGAATCTAATAAGCCTGTAAGCTATTGGTTTACAGATAGAAATGGTGTGAAAAAAGTAGCTGCGTATGTTCCTGTTGGTTATAATAATTGGAAAATCTTAGCAATTCTTCCGTTCAGCGCAATAAGCCACAATACAAATGCTGTATTACGTTATGCGGTTGTATTTTTCTTGATTATAAATTTAATTGTTATACTTGCAATCAGATATAATATTTTGAACAGACGCCGTGCAGATAACATGATTATGGACATGGCACTTCAGGATGACGTTACCGAAAGTTATAACAAAGCAAGTTTTTATATTGAAGCTGAAAAAATGCTTTTGAAAAAATATCTTCCTGATGAACATTTAGCCCTGATGCTTATGGATATTGATAATTTTAAAATTATTAATGAAATTTACGACATGGATAAAGGCGATTTTGTTTTAAGAAAAATTGCAAATGTGATGGGTAAAAATATTGCAGAAAATGGTATATATGCCCGCCTAAATGACGACGTATTTGCAATTATGTATGTATATAAAGAAGAAAAAGATTTAATTGCCCTTGTTGATGCTATTGTTGATAACATTTATGAGTTTAAACTCAATATTAAAGTTGTACCATCATTTGGTATTTACAAAGTTGTCGATAATTCTTTACCTGTGACTAAAATGTGCGATAATGCAAATCTTGCAAAGCGCAAAGTTAAAGGGTTGGTCGGCAACAGATATGCTTTCTATGATGAAAGTTTAAGTCTTGCAATTATTGCAGAAAAAGAAATTGAAGCAGAAATGCGCTCAGCGTTAGAAAATTATCAATTTGAAATGTATTTGCAGCCAAAAATTGATATGAAAACAATGCTTCCTTATGGCTCTGAGGCTCTAATTCGTTGGAATCACCCTAAAAAAGGTATGATTGCACCAAATAAGTTTATTCCGTTATTTGAAAGAAACGGTTTTGTTGTAGAAGTCGATAAATTTATGTGGGAACAGGCTTGTATTGCTATTCATAGCTGGATAAGCCAAGGCTATGAACCATTGCCGATATCGGTAAATATTTCACGAATTCATTTTAAATACAAAAATTTAGTGGAAAATATAGAAAGTTTAGTTGAAAAATATAATATTCCAAAGAAATTTTTAGAATTGGAATTAACCGAAAGTGCTTTTTTAGATAACGAAGGTGAAGTAAATTCTACTATTGTAAAACTTCAAGAATTGGGTTATACAATAGCAATGGATGACTTTGGTGTTGGTTATTCATCTTTGAATATGCTTAGAAAATTACCTGTTAATATTTTAAAATTAGACAGAGGATTTATTAATGAAGCTACTTGTTCAGAACGCGGATTTATTGTGTTAAATCACGTTACGCATATGGCAAAAGATTTAAAGGCTATGGTTGTTTGTGAAGGTATAGAAACTGTTGCTCAAGTCGAAACATTAAAGGCTGCCGGTTGTGATATCGCACAAGGCTTTTATTATGCAAAACCTATGCCGCTAAATGAATATAATGATTTTGTTTATAAAAATAAAGTTTCTTTTAATTAATAAAAAAAAGCCGTCAAATGACGGCTACCAGACTTGGGGAGGAGGTAAGTAAACCTTTCGGTTTATTTGTATTTTTTTTATCGCATTTCAAATTAAAAACTTTATTTTAATTTTACGTTTATCATCCAAATGGTTTATGTTAAAATTTTTTTATGGACAAAATTGTTGAAAAAAATATTAGCGGTTTAAACGGTGAAATAGTTATTCCATCTGATAAATCACTTTCACATAGAGCAATCATGATAAGTTCTTTGGCAAAAGGTATTGCCAAAATTAATAATTTTTCTCACGGCGCGGATTGCCATTCTACTTTAAATTTATTTAAAAATTTAGGTGTTGATATTGAATTTCAATCCGAACAATCATTGATTTTAAAGTCAACAGGAACTTTAAAATCACCATTAAATAATTTAAATTGCGGTAATTCAGGAACTACAATGAGACTTGTTTCAGGGATTTTGGCAGGACAAAATTTTGATTCTGTATTGTATGGCGATGAAAGTTTATCAAAACGCCCGATGAAAAGAGTTATTGAGCCGCTGACTTTAATGGGGGCAAAGATAGAATCTAATGAATATAAAGCTCCTTCGAAAATTTTGGGGCAAAAGCTGAACGGTATTGATTATAAATCAAAACTTGCGTCTGCGCAGGTAAAATCTTGCGTACTTCTTGCAGGCTTGCATGCAGATGGAAAAACAATTTTTACAGAACCTTATGTTTCGCGTAATCATACCGAACTTATGCTTGAATATTTAGGTGCAGATATTACTGTTGATAATTCAACAGTAATAATTCAAAAATCAGAATTAATAGCAAAAGATATTGAAATTTGCGGAGATATTTCATCAGCTGCGTTTTTTATTGCTGCCGGTTTAATTGTTCCAAATTCTGATTTTATAATAAAAAATGTAGGCTTAAATCCTACAAGAACAGGTATTTTAGATGTTGTTGAAATGATGGGCGGTAATGTAGAAATTCTTGATAAAAGAATTGTTTCAAATGAAGAGGTTGGAGATATACGCGTAAAAACGTCTGAATTAAAGTCTTGTGAAATTTCAGGAAGTTTAATACCGAGATTAATTGATGAAATTCCTGTAATCGCAGTTATGGCAACTCAGGCAGAAGGTACAACTATTATAAAAGATGCTCAAGATTTAAGAAATAAAGAGTCTGACAGAATTACTGCAGTTGTTACAGAATTAAGGAAGTTCGGTGCAGATATTGATGAAACTTCTGACGGATTTATTATAAACGGTAAAAAAAAATTAAAAGGTGATTGCGAAATTCAAACATACCACGATCACAGGCTTGCTATGAGCATGTATATAGCAGCACTTATAAGTGAAAAGCCTGTAAAAATAAATGAATTTCAGTGGGTGAATATATCTTTTCCCGAATTTGAAAAATTGATTATTTCACTGCAATAACTGCAATTTCAAGCAAAGCGCCTTTTGGCATGTCGCTTACGCTGACACAAGTCCTTGCAGGTTTTGATGTAAAATATTTTTCATATATGTGATTGAATTTTTTAAAATCACCCATGTAAGCAAGATAACAATCTGTTTTTACTATATTGTCAAAAGTAAAATTTGCTTCTGTAAGAATTGCAGAAATATTTTTAACAACTTGTTCTGTTTGCGCTTCAATCTCAGAATCTATAAGTTCACCTGTTTCTGGATTAATTCCAACTTGTCCGGATATATATAGAGTATTTCCGTTTACAAGTATTGCTTGAGAGTATGGGCCTACAGCTTTAGGTGCAATGTCTGTTTCAATATATTCAATCATTATAAACTCCTTTTTAGTCATATTTTAAACTAATGAGAAAAATTTTTCAATTTGTAAAGAAATTTTGTTAGATATGCAATAAGATACTAAGATACCAAGCAGGCAGTAAGAATAAAAAAATCCCAGCGCCCTAGTATCTTTTTCAAGTGTGCAATTTTTGTACTTTTATTTTTATTTAAAATTCAATTTTTATAATAAAATTGTAAAATTTTGTAAATCTTAATTAAAAAGTGCTTAAAATCTAATATTTATGCGCCATTTGCGCTTGTATGATACAATGCGCTACTGTCAATTTTTTTTTATCAGTTGTATTATATTATTAGAGATTTGAATATACATTTACTTATTTGTAAAGTTTTCAAGGATTAGTTTATTGGTGCTGACTTTATCAATAAACAAGCCGCGGAGGAGACGCTATGTCATGCTTACAGCCTCCGCGGTTCCCTTCCAAGTTAAATTTGTGCTATTATTATTTTATGATTAGCAGATATTGTTTAGAAAATATGAAAAATATTTGGGATATAGAGACAAAGTTTTCTTATTATCTCAAGGTTGAACTTGCCGTTTGTGAAGCATATTGCAGATTAGGTAAAATTCCTGTTGATGTTTATAACGAAATTATAAAGTGTGCTAAATTTGACATAAAACGTATAGATGAAATTGAACAAGAAGTTCATCATGATGTGATAGCCTTTTTGACCAGTGTTAATGAATCTTTAGGTAATAGTGCAAAGTATATGCATATGGGACTTACAAGTTCAGATGTTATAGATACTGCTTATGCACTGCAAATAAAAGATGCGTCTTCAATAATTGCTGATGATTTGGCAAATTTAATTGTTACATTAAAACAAATGGCTTTTAAGTATAAAAATACGGTTTGTATCGGACGTTCACACGGTATCCATGCTGAAGTAACAACATTTGGTATAAAACTTCTTAATTGGTTGGATTCATTTGACAGAGCGTATAAAAATTTTCTTATCGCAGCGGATGATATTTCTGTCGGACAAATTTCAGGCCCTGTTGGTACATATAGTAATGTTCCTATGGAAGTCGAACAGATTACTTGTGAAATATTGGGGTTGAAACCTGCAAAAATTTCCACTCAAGTTGTCTCACGAGATAGATACGCTCGTTATATGAATGAGTTATCAATGATTGCTACAATTATCGAGCAATTTGCAACAGAAATAAGAAATTTACAACGCACGGAAATTTTTGAAGTTCAAGAGGGTTTTGCTGAAGGTCAAAAGGGTTCTTCTGCTATGCCTCACAAGCGAAATCCTGTTTTGTGCGAAAATCTATGCGGACTTGCAAGGGTTATCCGCGGTTATGCTTCAACAGCATTGCAAAATGTGACACTCTGGCATGAACGTGATATTTCTCACAGTTCGGCAGAAAGAATTATTTTTCCTGACGGAACAATTTTGTTGGACTTTATGCTGGTAAGGTTTAATAATGTGCTTAAAAACCTTGTTGTATATGAATCAAATATGAAAAAAAATATTGATTTGTATGGTGGAGTTATATTTTCTCAAAAGGTTTTATTAAAGCTCGTAGAAAAAGGATTAAACAGGGAAGATGCTTATGCAATTGTTCAAAAGAATTCACTTTTAGCAATAGATAATAACGGAAATTTCAAAGAATATCTTTCAAACGATTCTTCTGTAAAAAATGTTTTAAATGAACAAGAATTGGAATCTTGTTTCGATTTAAATGATTATTTAAAAAATGTAGATGCAATATTTGCAAAATTTTAAATATGTAATAAAATAGTAATATTAAAAACAATTATACGAGTATATTATGGATAAAATAAAAATACCTCAATCGTTAAAGGATTTTTTAACATCATCAAATTTTATTAACAGTGTGTATTTTATATTATTTACACTGGCTATGACACTTATTATATCTTCTCAAAATTTCCTGTTTCAACAAGTTGTTGAAAATGGAATAAGCAAGAAGGATGTTATTGCTGAAAAAACAATTGTAGTTGAAGATACAAAGCGTACCGAACAACATAAAAAAGAAGTCGCACAAAAAATTGAACCGATAATGACGGTAACGCAAGATGATTTTATTAAGAATAATCTTTCATCACTTCAAAATTCAATATTAAAAATTCGTGAAAAGGATACATCGGAAAGTACAAAGATGGAAGAACTCGGCTTATTATTTGATGCCGAAGTCGAATCTCGCAATTTTATTATTACATATTTACTAAAGACATCTGAGGAAGATTTAAAAAATTTATTTGATAAATCAAAGCTGACTCTTATTAATATTCTTAATGTCGGCATAAGTGAAAAAGAATTTGATAATCACACAATAGGCAGTGTAATAAAAAAACACGTTGCTGCGAATACTTCAAAAACTCAAGTTACTGTTATAACAGCACTTTTAGAACAAATATTGGTTCCTAATTTGGTAGTAGACGAGTTTGCAACCGATATTGCAAGAAAAAATGCACAAAACGCAGTAAAACCGTATGAGGTAACTTTCGAAAAAGGTGATAAAATTTTATTTGAAGGTGAACCTGTTACAAAATTAAAACGTGATGCTTTAAGACAGGCCGGATATAATCTTGTTGAATTGAATTATAACGGGCTTGCAGGTGTATTTTTTGTAATAGCATTTTCTATTTTTGCTTTTAGAATGTATCTTGATGCATTTGAAAAAAATAATATAGAACTAAATCAATTACAAATAATTGCGAATATGTCAATTGTATTAGCGGTAATTGCCGTAATGCTGCCTACAGGTTTCTCGCCTTATATATTACCTATTCCCGCTTACATAATGATTATTTCTATCTTCACAAATCCAAGAATTGCTTTGGTTTGTTCTATATTAATGCTCGGTATGCTTACATTGGGTATGCAGTATGATATTCAATTCGTAACATCTTTTATTCTTATAAGTATTGTTTCTGCCGTATTTATGTCAAAAGTTAATTTTACA
>CAYLHN010000073.1:0-9420 GCA_964383455.1 uncultured Muribaculaceae bacterium
GTGCCCTAGTGCCTCAGTGCCTTAGAGCCTTCACTTTAGCTGAGACTTTAATCGTCATTGGCATAATCGGTGTTGTTGCAGCACTTACTTTGCCAAATTTAAACCACGCAACAGGAAATAAAGAAACAATTACGAGAGTTAAAAAAGCTCATTCGGCATTGACAGAAGCGTTTGATCGTGCACAAGCTATATATGGTGATATTGATACATGGTTTGTGAAGTGTAATAGTGAAGATTATTATTGTTCAGAAAAAATTACGGGCAAACGTGTTACCGAATTTATGAAAATATCGAAAGATTGCGGCTTGGAGGTTGATCAAGGGTGTTTTACCTCCGGTTTTTATAAAAATTTGAATTCTCAAGGTAATACTAATATTGACGGTTATGGAGGTATTTATAAGGCTGTAACTGCTGATGGTATGTCATTGGGAATTATTGGTACAAGCATTATTGATGTTTATGTTGATGTAGATGGTCCTAACAAAGGTCCTTTTTCTATGGGAAAAGATTTATTTAAGTTTTCAATTACTACATCGGATAAATTATTAAGAGGTGATTGCTATTTACCAGCTTACAACACATTTTCAAGTATATTATCATCCTTATATCCTTACGGTAGCTGTGCATCCCGTTGGATACTCGAATATGACAACATGGATTATTTGCATTTCGTTGATAATGCGGGTACATGTGATAACGGAAATACTGTAACCGAATCTCATCCAAGCTGCAATTAAAGAATCTATAATTTTTGTAGTAATTGTAAAAATTGCATAACGTAGCTGTTCTGATACGTTGAAACCTAAATTACGGTTGATTCTTCTGTAGCTTGCCGTGATGGCGTTTTGAAAATGTGAAGCTTCTATCGTCTACATGCTTCATAAAGTCGTTCTTATATGTATGTAGTCTCTGTATTGTAAATATATATTAAGCTTATCTGCTTAAACAATTTACAAATTTTTATATATATTTTACAATGTTTGATATATTAATCATGTTAGGGCTTTTAAACTACTTAAATATCATATAAAAGTTTAAGCAAATTTGTATACATGGTCACAAAAATTATGGAGGTTCTTATGTCAAACATTAACAGTTTAAATGCACAAAAAGAAAATATTCTTGGAAAATTAGCTCAGAATAGGACAAATCAGGAACAAACAAGAGCTGATATTGGTGTAAATTCTGAAAATACTGCACGAAATACTCAGGATATTAATGCAAATTTATCAAATATTTCCGCTTCGTCTCAGGCTATTGCAAATATTGCTGCTCAAATGGATGGAACAGCTGCACAAAAATCAGGAGTTGCAAATCAAATTAGCGAATTACAAGCAAGCTTGGCAAATGTTTCATCGGATGATGCGGATACTCAACGCCAAATTCAATCTGATCTTGATAAGTTAAAGGAGTTTGAAGAAGAACTTGATGCAAAATTTGAAAAAGAGCAAGCTGAACTTGATCTTGAAAAGGCAAAAGAGGATGAGTTAAAATCTATTCAACAAGAATTAGAATCTCAAAAAAATGAATTTAATCGGCAAGCAAAAGAACTAGCTCAAAAGTCAATTGACTGGGCTAATGAAGCTAGTCAGTTAGAATCGGATTTGCAGGAAGTTAATTCTGCTTTGGATGAATTAAAACAGATGGAAGAAAATGCTGATGCTATGAAAGATAATCGTGGCGTAGAAGTTGATCAAAAGAAGCAGATTGAAGGTGATATTTCTGATTACAATGAGCAAATAAAAGATGAAATTAAGAATTTAGCTCCAAAATTTGGTTTAGAGTAGATATAAAAACAATTAGTTATAAAAAAGCGTCAATTTTATATATTAAAATTGACGCTTTTTATTTAAAAATTTACAATTATTTTCCGAAGATTGGCGGAGGCTGGATGTATAAAGGTGTTATGTCTTTGTCGCCTTGCGGATTTTGTTTAAAGTATTTATTTGCCAAGTTTATCAATATTTCTGCAAAATCGTGTTCAATTGTTGTATAGGATTTAATATCCGCTGAATATTCTGCAAAAATATTATACATCGAATCATCGCATATTATTGAATAATCACTTTTTTTGACAAGTTCTTTAACTTCTTCTAAATCTATTGCACCAAGAATTTTTCCATTGTGGACGTATGCTTTGTTTTTTCTTGCGTCAAGTAATACAAGCGTTTTATTATTTCTTCTGTTTAATTCTGCAAGAATATCAAGAGATGAAATACCTGCCATTTTTAAATTAAGTTGTTGTGCCATAACTTTTGCAACTGTTGTGCAGGCTCTGATTCCGGTAAAACTTCCGGGGCCGATGTCTGTTGCAATATGTGTAATATCCTTTGGCTCAGCATTGTGTTCTTTTAATAAATCTCTTATTGTTGAAATTAAATAAGCCGAATGATATGTAGAACCTTGATTTTCAACTATTCTCGTTCCTAAAATCTTTTCACCGTCCGCAAGTCCGACGTATGTTTTATCAAGGCAAGTATCAAAAGTTAATAACATTTTCTAAGCTCCTCGATTATTTTGTCTTCTTTTGGGCCGAAAGAATTAAAAGTGTACTTTCTTGAATCATTGTCTTCATATGTAACATTAATTTCAAGTCTGTTAAAAGGAATTTCGTCTTGCGAAAATTCTGCCCATTCTACAAATGTTATTATTTTACCTTCGGAATATTCTCTAAGTTCGTCACATATAGTTTTTACTCCGACATTTTCAAGTCTGTATAAATCGAAATGGTACACAGTCAGTTTACCAGTATGATATTCATTAAGAATTACAAAACTCGGACTGGTTACATGTTCTTTTATGTCTAATTCCTTAGCAACAAGTTTAACAAGGGCGGTTTTGCCCGCTCCAATTTCTCCAAACAGATTAATAAAACAACCGTTTTCTAATAGTGGAGTCAATTTTTTGGCAAGGCTTTCAGTATCTGCAAGAGTTCTGCATGTTACATCAAATACTGCCATGTTAACCTCTGTTAATAATTACTTTGTTTCTTCCGTGTTCTTTTGCAAAGTAAAGAGCTTTGTCCGCTTTTGTATATAGTTGTTGAGGCTCGTCGCCTTCTTGAAGTTCGTATACGCCGACACTTATAGTAACCTGGATTTCATCAATTTTAGAATCCTTAACTTCGGTTAAGTCAATATGTTTGCTTTCAACGTTACTTCTTAGACGTTGAGCAACACTGCCTGCTTCTTCCAGTTTTGTATACGGTAATAAAATTGCAAACTCTTCGCCACCGTATCTTGACGGAATGTCTGATTCTCTGAGGCTTGTTTTTATAATTTCAGCCACATTTTTCAATACTTCGTCACCAACAGCGTGTCCGTAATTATCATTAACCTTTTTGAAGAAGTCAATGTCCATCATTATTGCGCTCAAATGATAGTTTTGACGTCTTGCTGAAGATACTTCCTGTTTAAGTCTTACTTCAAATTGTCTGCGGTTATTTAATCCGGTTAAAGCATCTAATGTAGCGTGTTGAAGAACTTCCGCATACATGTTTGCACGTTGTATTGTGATTGAAGATTGTTTTGTAAGCTGGTCAATATAGTCAATATTGCGCTGTGATAGCTTATCATTGTTACTATGTGCAACAATACATCCCAGTATTGATGAATCCGCAGCAACAAGAGGGAATAAACCTATTTTATTATCTTCGGTAATTTTATATTGTGTGTCTGTACCAAAGTTATTTACCAATTCAATGATTTTGTTGTCTCGGCAAGCTCCCGGCCATACAAGTTTAAATTCTTCGTTTTGCTTTAAGAAAATATATATTAAATGATCAGATATAAATTTATCAATCATTTCGCCGATAAGTGGTATTATGTAATTCAAATCGTATTGAGTTTCGATAATTTTTGCGATATTTTTCATTGACTCATTAAAGTCAATATTTGCTTGCATTTTATCTGCCAAAACTTTGTTTTGTATTTTTAATGATATTTGATATGCAGCAATAATTAAGGCTTTAAAGAAGTCTATTGTCAAAATGTCTGAGATTGTAAGATTAATAATAAGTTCTATAAGTCCGTATGGTGTATCTCCTCTCATAAGAGGGAATAAAATTGTATTTTTACGGGTGCTTATATATTTATTAATATCCCAAAATTCTTTAATGTTTATGCTATTGTCATTTATCAAAAAGTCATCATATTTTGAATTTCTTACAACTGTATAAAGCTTTTCAACATAGGATTTTTCGTGAATTTCATCTATAATAATCCAGCTTTTTGTGTAATCTCTTAAGGTTTGCGAATTTTCGTCATATATATATATATTTATGTTTTCCAGTTTAATAATGCTTCTAAAAGCATTTGAAAGTGCTTCAATAATGTCTGCGGGCTCTGAATTTTGAGTTAAGCCAATACAAACTTGTGATAAAAAATTTAGTTCTCTGGAGTTTCCGCTTTCTAAATCGAATCCTTCTGTCATATTATTCCTTTCAAAGGGAATTTCTATTTATATTTCATGTCTGCGTTAAAAGTTTCCCTAAATCTTATTATATTGTCCCCCGAAATTTCTAAAATTTCAAGTAAATCTGAAAAATTTTTATCAATATTTAAATTTTCGTTACTCTTTTTTGTTTCAAGTATTATTTCTGCAAAATTTACAACAGCACATTCTTTTGAATGATTAAGGCTTAATTTAGGGTTATGGTGATACGTTATAATGTCGCTTATAATTTCCGGGAAATTCCACGAGTATGCAACCATGTTTGCAAGCTCGCAGTGATTAAGGCCGAAAATTTCTTCTTCTTTTTTCAAAAAATCTTCGTTTTCTGTATTTTTTAATTTATATATTTTGGAATAATTTTCTTTGTCAAATTGCGCAAATATCAGCTTTCCTATGTCGTGTAACAGAGCACCGATATATATTTCTTCTGTGTTGCTAAATGATAGTTCATTTGCTATTTTCTTTGATAATTGAGCGCACTTTAGTGATTGAAACTGGAATTGGTTATAATCAAAAAAATGGTTTTGTGTGTAATTATTTATAAATCCGGCTGATAAAATTACGCCTTTTATTGTTGTGAGTCCAAGAATATTTATTGCCCGATGAATTGTTGAAATCATTTTTGGAAATCCGTAATAAGTTGAATTAACAAGTTTTAAAATTCTTGAACTTAGTCCTATGTCTTGCAAAATAATATTTTCAAGTTCTCTCAAGTCAATATCTTTATCTTGCATTATTTCTATTGATTTTTTTATAATGTTAGAGTCAGAAGGTATTTTTTTTATATCTTTTGTTAAATAAGACAATGTTTTTTCTGCAAAAAATGTTTTTTCTTCAGGTGTTTCAAGACAAATAATTTCGATATTCATTCTTTCGAATTCGTCTTTTACCCAATTTTGAAAATCTTTATTTTTACTTAAAACTTCAAAATTGCATATTATTATTTTATCCGCAGTTTTATAGAATGAACTCATTATATTTAATAACACAGGTTTTATATCATCATCGGTGCTTATTTCTGTGAAAATTTCGTCAAGTTTAATATTATGGCACTTACAAAAATTTTTAATTTGAGCTGTTTGCTGCGCAATTTGTATTGATGCTGAATTTTGATTTTGTTCGTAACTGCATGCGTATGCGATTGTTTTCAAGAGTGTACCTTTATTTAATATCGAATAAATATTTTGAATTACATTTTTTAAATGTTTCCAAAACTACATCATCATTTTTATCGGATGAGTCTTTGCCGTTATAAAGTATTATTTGCTCATCTTTAATTTCGTTTTCTTTATTTTTGTTTTTCTTGTCTTTATTATCTTTAGAATTATCTTTTTTATCTTTGTCTGGTTGGGCGATTTTATCGGGTATTCCTTTTTGTAAAGCGTCCATTGAAACTGCGCTAAGAACATCAAGTATGTATTGCGGATTTGATTGTGAACCGCTTGCTGCAAGAACAGCAGCTTTTTCCAATTCATCAATTGCGTAAGTCTCTTGATGCAGGTGTTTTAACATTAATCCAAGATTATAGTGCGCTTCATAATTCATAGGACCTATTTCAATCGCTTCACAATAATATTGCCCTGCTTTTCTGTAGTCACCAAGCAAATGATAAGTTAAAGCTAAGTTGTAAAACATATTGTAATTATCTTTTACTATTAGTATTGCGTTTTCATAAGCGTTTGCAGCCTTGCCTAAAAGGTCTCTCTTTTCTGTTTTCTTTTCAATCGGAGTGTAGAGAGCTTTTTGTGAATAGGCTTTACCCATGTTGTAATATGCGATTGCTCGGTTTGCAGTTTCACTTTTTTTGTTGCTGTAGATAAAAGGAATTGAAATTAATTTCTTTTTTGCGTCAACTATTGATTTGTATTGTGTTATTGCACTGTCAAAGTCTCCGAGTTTTTCTGCTGTTATAATTCCAAGGTTCATTCTTGCAATTGTATAGTTATTTTTTGCTAGAATTGCTTTTTCGTAGGCTTGAGTTGCAGAATAGTAATCTTCATATGCAACATAAATGTTTCCAAGGTTAAGCCATGCTTCATAATGTTCCGGAAATAATTCAAGCCCTCTTTGGTATGCATTTATTGCTTCTTGCATGTTATGCTTTTTAAATGCCTTATCTCCAACATTTACATAGTACATGCCTCTGACTTTATTTACCTGTTTTAAACCAAAATCTCTTCCTATTGTCAAACAATATATTAAGAACAATACAATCAGTAACGCAGCTATTTTTATTATTATATCTAAAATTTTTCCCATTACGTTTATATATTAATCGCTTTATGTTTATCACGCAAGTATGTAACAAATTTATGGTGTTTCAATTAGTTTGTTGTAATATTCCAAATGTCTGTTTGCCAGTTTTAAGTTGTTTAGTTTTTTGTAGCAATATGCAAGGTTATATTGAAATTCAGGGACATTATTTTGTAAAGAAACGGCTTTTTCAAATTGGCGTTTTGCTTTTTTATAATCTCCCAGTTTCAAATATGCACAACCCATATTGTAATGTGCATAGGCAAATTTAGGTTCTAATTTTATAACTGTCTTATAGTTATCTATTGCCATTAAAGGTCTTTCTTCATCTAAGTATATGTTTGCTAAGTTGTAATAAGGTTTATAGAATGTTTTGTCAGTTAAAATTGCTCTTTTAAACATAAAAACGGCTTCTGAAATTTTGTCATTATCTTGTAATAAATTACCCATTAAAAGCCAATCTTCAGCGGTTTTATCTTCTTCAGGTATAGATTCTAATACTTTGATTGCTTCAGTTATGTTGTTGTCATTGTAATACGCAACCGCCTGCTGTGATTTTGTCATTTCTTCTGCAAATGATGGTGTACAAAATAAAATACATGCAATTATCAAAACTATCTTTTTCATAACAAAATTATAAGTTAAATATTTTTAATCGTCCATTATTGGAAAATAAATAATATATGTGTAATACTAATGTTGATGTCTCTTTTACTGATTACTCCCCCGTTTTGCAATTTGAACGGGGGTTCTTTTTAAATATTCTTAATAAAACTTAATAAAATCTCGAAATCATGGCAATTATTGCGTTTAGAAACACTTTATTTATCTGTAAGGATATAACTTACAAAATTGGTTTTATAGGTTTTATTAAACACGGGTTATTGGAGGCTCGAATTTTATGACAGTTAATTTTGGAATGGTAAACCCAAACGCAGGTCTAGGACTTATGGATATGCCAATTCTGAATGCTTATTCAGGTATGGGAATGCCGACTGCAGGCTATGGCTATGGTCTAGGCTTGGGAACATTTGGCGGAGTGTTGAATCCGCAATATCAAATGCAAACAATGCAGCAATGGGATAATTTTGGAATAAGCCGTCAAGTAGCAGCATACCAAAACCAAAACAATGCCCAATTCCAAATGGCATCACAAACAGAAAATATAGCAAGACAAGTACAAATCTTGAGCAGTCAGATAAGAGCAAACAATCAAGATAACGTAAAAGCAGAATACAATAAATTATTGTCAGCAGTAAGAAGTTCATATGGTTCGCAATTAGCAAGCGGATTGAGCAAAGAAGAAAAAGAAGCTCAAATCAGAGCATATGCAGAAAGATTATATGCACAACAAACAGGTACATATATATCAGACGATATAAGAAATAATTCATCAAATCAGTTTGTATCAGGCTTAAAACAAGTATTATCATTTGGATTTGGAAACAGAACAACAGCAGATGAAAATATCGCAATGATAGAAGGAACACAACAAACAACACGTTCAAAAGCATCAAAAATAGCAGGTAACGTAGTAGGTGGATTGTTAGGCGGTGTATTGGCAGTAGGTTCATTCTTATTGTTCGGTCGTAAAAAGGCTTAATTAAGTAAAAATAATATATGCAGTTAAAATCTACAAAATACGGGTCTTTCGACCTGTATTTTGCTGCGTATTTCTTAACAAAACTTAATAAAACCCCAAAACCATGGCAATTATTGCGTTTCGAAATACTTTATATACATGTAAGGATAAAGAACTTACAAAATGGTTTAAATGGTTTTCACGAATAACGTAAGTTATTGGAGGTTTTAAAAATGACAGTTAATTACACAGGCATGATGAATCCGTACATGTATACAATGGATGCTGATATGGTTATGAATGCCCCTGTATTAAACTCAGGTATTGCAACAGGTATGGGCTATGGCTATGGTCTAGGCTTGGGAACATTTGGGGGTGTGTTGAATCCACAATATCAAATGCAAACAATGCAGCAATGGGATAATTTTGGAATAAGCCGTCAAGTAGCAGCATACCAAAACCAAAACAATGCCCAATTCCAAATGGCATCACAAACAGAAAATATAGCAAGACAAGTACAAATCTTGAGCAGTCAGATAAGAGCAAACAATCAAGATAACGTAAAAGCAGAATACAATAAATTATTGTCAGCAGTAAGAAGTTCATATGGTTCGCAATTAGCAAGCGGATTGAGCAAAGAAGAAAAAGAAGCTCAAATCAGAGCATATGCAGAAAGATTATATGCACAACAAACAGGTACATATATATCAGACGATATAAGAAATAATTCATCAAATCAGTTTGTATCAGGCTTAAAACAAGTATTATCATTTGGATTTGGAAACAGAACAACAGCAGATGAAAATATCGCAATGATAGAAGGAACACAACAAACAACACGTTCAAAAGCATCAAAAATAGCAGGTAACGTAGTAGGTGGATTGTTAGGCGGTGTATTGGCAGTAGGTTCATTCTTATTGTTCGGTCGTAAAAAAGCTTAATTGAATAAAATTTAATAAAAAATACCCGCTAAAGTAAAGCGGGTATTTTTTTATACTATATTAAGTAAATGTAAAATAAATATCTTACTAGGGTTGACAAAGTACGAAAAAAACTAAATAATGATAGAGTAGATAAAAAGTAAAAAGGAGGCATAATATGCACAAAAATTTAATTTCGGGGGGGGGGTAAAC
>CAYLHN010000074.1:0-9209 GCA_964383455.1 uncultured Muribaculaceae bacterium
TACGCCTCTTTCATTATTTAGTTTTTTTCGTACTTTGTCAATCTTTATATATTATTTATTTTACATTTATTTATATTCTTACTGCCTTAGTGCCTTAGTGCCTTAGTGCCTTAGTGCCTTAGTATCTTACGGCCTTATGCCCAACGGTGCAAAAAATTACACACTACATAACATACCGACAAAAATTTTTCGTCATTGTAAAGATTAATAAACATGGTTGCCATGCTCTAGAGCATGGATATAGCATGCATGTACACTAATTCAATCGCCTCATCCGATCAATGAGGCATTTTCTTAAAAACTTACTATCACAAATATTATGGCGGATTTTATGAAATAAAATCCGCCTATTTAAAATAAATACAAAAATATTATTTTTTATATATCAAATTTAACATTGTTATATCATCATATTGAGTTTGTCCCCCGGCAAATTCATCAATATTCTTTTTTAACTGAGGTAACAATTCTTCAGGCGTTAATTCGTTTTCATTTAAAAATTTATATAATCTTTCTTCTGAATATAATTCTTCCGTTTGATTTTGTGCCTCTACGACACCATCGGTATATATAAATATCCCATCTTTATTACCTAATTTTAATTTGTCAGATTTATATTCAAAATCTTCTACTGCAGAAAGAACAATATTTGTTTCAGAATCTAAATATTTATAAATACCGTTAATTCTTACCAACGGCGGATTATGTCCTGCATTTACATATTCTATCTCACCTGTTTCTAAATTTAATTTTGCAATAAACGCAGTAACAAACATTTCTGAATTACTCACATTACAAAGTTCATTATTTGTTTTTGAAATTGCAATATCTATATGTTCTTCATTTTGTATATTATTTTTTAACAAAGATTTTGCATTCATCATAAACAATGCGGCAGGAATACCTTTGCCCGAAACATCTGCGACAAGAAAGACAAAATGATTTTCATCCGTATAAAAGAAATCATAAAAATCTCCGCCAACCTCAGTTGCAGGATTCATTATCGCATTAATATTAAAATGGTTATTTTGCGGGAAGTCTTTAGGCAAAGCTGAAGCTTAAATTCTGGTCGCGATTTCTAATTCGGAAGCCCTTTTTTGTTCTTTTTGTGCGTTTTCTTTTTGAATATCAATTAATTTCAAAAGATTATCTTTCATATTATAAAAAGCCTGAGTCAAAACACCGACTTCATCAAGTGTTTTCAATTCAGGCAATTCAATCGAAAACTCACCTTTCCCGTATTTATCTGCAACTTTTGATAACTCAACTATAGGTTTTGTTGTAAAATTACAAATTCTATTAATTAATAGCATCAAGATGACTAAAGAAAGCATCATTACCAAAACAAAAATTATTTGAAAATGTTTTATTGGTTTGTAAAAATTATTTGAGTCAAAAACCAAAAATGAACTCCAGCCTGTTTTTGGAATTGGCATATAAACAAAAACAACATTACTGTTTCTGAAAACAGAAGACGAATTCATATCAACAAATCCAGTTTTACCCTGTTTCAACTCTTCAAAAACATAATCTAACTGAGATAATTTTTGTTCTTTTGCCAAATCATAAATAGTCTTTTTTAACTCAATTTCAGGATTTGGGTGAACTAAGTACAAACCATCTTTAGATGTCATTAAAAACTTTCCGTTAGATTCAAAATGTGAATTTTTAACAATGCTCTGCCTTAATTCATCCAAATTTCCTGATGCCGCAATTACACCATCCCAAAATTTACCATTTTTAAATTTAAATGGATAAGATACAGTTGTAGACAAAACTGTACGACCATCCGGAGCAATCGACATATATGGCTCACTCCAACGAATTTCACCTGTGGTTAATGCTGTATTAACCCACTCCCTATCTCGAATAAAATTCTGTTCCTTCCAAGCTACGGTATTTATTTTTCCGTCTTTTATAAAACTATAATATAAAACTCCGTTATATTTTCCGTCTTTTGAGGGAACAAATATGAAAAATTCATCAAAATATCCGTATTGTTCATTTATAGACACTAAAGCGGCTTTAGATAACTGTAATAATTCTTCCGCCGTTGCATTACTTTTTAACTCTAAATAATTTTCAGTATTAACTATAGACTGCTCTACCATATCAGCACCCCTTGCAATACTATAATTAATCTCACTTAATGATTTGTATGCTTGAGAAATAACTTGTTCTTTTAAAATCGGTTTTGAATAATTTGATACAAATATACTTAACAAAACAGAACCTAGTGCAATAATAATAAGTATACTGATATTAAGTTTAAATGCCAGCGGTTTATTTTTAAAATAGTCCAAAAATTTATTCATAGTTAAAAATTTTCTGCTCCTGTTTCTCGTATTTTATCATTAAAATCCTTTATTTCTTGTAATTTTTCTAATCCTGAAACAAAAAATAATGTTTGTTCTATATTCTCAGAATTTAATGTTGTTTTTGTTGCTAAAAATTCTCTGAATTCATCAGCAATTTTTTTAGCTATCCTTGTTTATCCATGTCCATATAAATAGCTTAGCAAAAAAATCAATAAAACTCCTCATTTGTTGACAAATATTAAAAATAACGATATTATCACTTATCAACGCTTATTCACACAAAAGGGATAACAATGTCAAATTTTAAATTCATTAAAAAGTACAAAAAATAGATGGTGAATTGAAAATACTATCGGAATATCAAAAAAATCTTATAACTAATCATTATAACCCGGCTATTATATATAAAGACAAAAAGAATTTATTGAAGAAATATTCAAATTAAACTTCTGATAATATTTCAAGCGCACAAAAAAGGACTATTTCCGCAGCTATAGCAATAGCAAATACTACTAACAATATTATGTCAATAGCAATTATTATGTAATCTTTTTTAGTTTTATTTTTTGAAAATAACTTAATAAAAAGAATTACAAAATTTGTTATATAAGATAACGGCAAAATTACCAAAACATAACTTAACAAAAAAAACATAATAATTGCAAATATTATTAAAGAAACTGTAGTTATTATATGTTTTTCAGGAAAAATACCGGAAATTAAATATACAAAGCCATTAAAAAATAAAAAAGCAAAAATAGAACCGAACATCAACAAAGAAGATGTTTTAAACACTATATCCGTTTTGCTTTCCTCAAATAAATCTTTCATACTTTATTTATTATTCTATACTAAACAAGTAAAACTTAAATTTAACCAAGCGGTTATTTTTACACTTTATTTAATTAACAAATCTTACGAAAATTTATTTTCTTTGTTGTATAATTTTTGTAGTTGGAAGAGGAAAACAAATAATTATGTTAAAAAACATCAGTAAAGAACAAAAAAAGTTCTTGTTATTTTTAATTACAGTTTTGCTGTTGTGCTCAGCGGTCGGACTTATTAGAGTAGTTTTACCTACGGATTCTTTAGAAGGAATTTATTGGGGTTCTCTTCAAGATTTTGGAACGCCAAAACATCCTCCGTTTGCAGGGTGGCTCACATATTTAACTTATAAAATTTTTAAATGTGATTATTCAATATATTTTTTGTGTATGTTGTTTATTTCAACAGGTGTATTTTATATTTACAAACTTGCAAAATATTTCCTCGATGAAAAAAGAGCAATATTATCGGCAGTAATAATGTTTGGATGCTGGGCTTACACATATGTTACAAGCTATTACGGTTTTAATCCGGATGTAGTATTATTATGTTTTCTGCCTTTAATAACATATTACGCATACAAATGTCTTGAAGAAAATAAAATAAAAGATTGGATTTTGTTGGGAGTTATTGTAGGACTTGCCTTTTTAAATAAATATCAAACAGCACTTGTAATTGCACCTTTATTTATTTGGGCTGTAATATTCAAACCTGAAATATTCAAAATGAAAAGATTTTATGCATCAATAATTCTTGCTTTTCTAATATTCCTTCCTCACTTATTATGGTTAATAAAATATGATTTCTTTTCAGTGTTGTATTTTGAACAAGAGCTTTTGCCTGACGGTTGGTGGGGACACATTGTTGCCCCTTTACAATTTTTCTTATTCCAAATTTTAGTTGTTATAGGAACATTACTAATATTTGTACTTTTAAAAATAAAACAAAAATCAGAATTTAAATTAAATATTAATTGGGATAAAGAAACTTGGTTTATAATTTTGATTGCCTTTACGCCTTTGATAATACACATGATTATGGGATGTATATCAGGCGGAATGATGAGATCAAGATGGGGATACGAATTTTTGTTTATGACAGGAATTATGTTGTTCTACTTTTTACCGACTAAAGAAATTTCCGAATCTGATTTTAACTTTGTACTAAAAGCAACTTATACCGTTGTTATTATAACTTCCATTGTTATGCTGACATTGCTGGGAGTGGAAAAAAATTACAGAAGCAGATATCCTGTCGAATTAATTCACAATGATTTACTAACTTTTTGGCAAAGTAAATATAATACACCTTTAAAATATATTGATGGTTATATAGAATGGACTTTACCATTAACAATTTATTCAAAGTCTCATCCGAAATGCCTTCTTGATATGCACGGATACAAACATATTTGGCTGGATGAAGAAGATATTAAAAAATCAGGCTATCTTATTTTAGACAGAACAGAAGAAGCTGTAAAACATAGATTTGCAACTTTTCACAATAATGTAAAAAACGCATCTGATACAATAGAACCTGTTGAATATAAGTTTAAACTTACAAATGCATTAAACCAAGAGCGAGAATACACAGTATTCTATTATATAGTTCCGCCTAATACTGACAGATAGTAAATAAAAAGTACATAAAATACTCAAAAAAAATAATATCAAGATTCGATTAATTTATGTTCTTCAAAATATTTTATAATATCCAATAATGCATGTTCATTGCCGATATGCCCTGATTTTGAAACAATCCATTGAGCTTTATGGTCTAAAGTTAGGGCTACAGACGGAATAACCTCATCAATAATTTGAAGTTGATTAGAGTTGATTTGCGTGCAGCATCTGTAAGAAGTTTCACCGCCAAGTGTTATTAATATTATTTCTTTTTGTTTAACAATATTATTGGTCAATTCTGCTAAAAAAGACGTTACATGTTCAATTAACTTTGATTTTGTCATATCTGCATTTAGGGAATCATCAGAAAAACCGTCAAAATTTTTAATAACATTAGATGCGTTAATAATTACAATATTTTTTTCACCAAGTTTTTCAACGACTTTATTAACAAAGCCATCGTTAACACTGCCTAAAATTGTTTGCATATCTAATTCGACAAAGTATGTATTTTCAATTTCTTCAGACTGTTCCAATAATTCTAATTGATTAATCGTCGTTTGTGTTCCGGTTCCTGACAATATAAGCTTTGGCAATTCCGGAATCAATGTTTCATTATCAATTTTATCATTTGGCGTAACCCATACATTTGCAAGTACTTGTGCCATTGCAGAAGTACCTGCGGGAAGAAAATGCAATTCTGATTTTTTTGCAGCAAGCGAGATTTGCTCGATATCAGTATTTGATACTGCATCTGCAATTATTAACTTTTTACCCTCTTTTACGAAATTATTAATTTTTTGCAATATAGGCCCTGCACCCTTCATAATTGTCTGTAAATCTAATGAAGCAACAAGTTCTTGATTATTTTCGCCTAATTGTTTTTTTATCATTGTCGGAACATGAGATTCATAAAGAGGACTAAGGTTATCACGCGCATATTCAGTTCTTTCAATAGGCTGACCTTTTACCAATTGGTAACCGCCAACTGTAATTTTATTTTCAGCAGGGCATGCAGGAACAATTATTGCAGCATCCCAACCTAAAACATCAAGCATAGCAAGTGTTTCAACACCTATATTACCGGTAAGCGCAGAATCTATTTTTTTATAAAAATAATCTAAATTCAAATTATCCAAAAATAACTGTGACGCTTTTTTTACTTCTTCGTACGCAAAATCAGCAGTTTTATTCCGTGTTGCGGTAGAAACAGCCCATACTTGAGTGTTTTTTACATTTTGCGGACTGCTGTTAAAATCCAAAAGGATTTGGCAATTTGCACCTTTTAAGTGAAATTGCAAAGCAGTTTCTTCCGCATCTGTTAAATCGTCGGCAATTACGCCTATTACATCTGATATAATCATTCTTGAGTTTCGTCTCTTTTTGAACCTAAAAGTCTAATATTATTTGCTATAATAAGAAATCTTTCTTTTTCTTCACCTGAAACATCTTTCCACTTATTAACGGAAATTCTTCCGTCAACCGCAACCAATCTGCCTTTTTTTACATATTCTCCGGCAAATTCGGCTTGTTTATCCCAAACATCTACGTTAAACCAATCTGTAACTTCAGCTTTTGTTTTGCTATCCCAGCGGTTAGCTGCAAGTGAAAAACTTGTTTTAATTTTACCTGATTCAAAATATCTGATTTCTGCGTCTTGTCCTGCGCGGCCTACTATTACTACTGAATTCATTTTTATACCTCTACTTGCTTATTTTCATTTAACATACAATTTTCAAACCCTGTATTCTTACATATTTCTGCACACCATTGCTGAATAATTTCATCTGCATCAAGTTCATAAGAAATAGGTTTTCCGATAACAACCGTTATATTTTTTTCAAAAAATTTTGTTGCATAACCGTCAAAACCAACTATTGAAACAGGAATAATATCTGCTTTAGCATGTTTAGCAATTACAACAAAACCTTTTCTAATATCTTCGATTTTTTTATTTTTCTTTGTTCCGCCTTCCGGAAAAATTCCTAAAGGCCAATTAGTTTGAAAAATATCTCTTACCGTTTTAAATGTTGCAATTTCAGGTTTTTCTCTATCAACAGAAAATGCTCCTAACCAATGTATTAAATCGTGCCGTTTATCATTTGATTCAAAAAGTTCTTTTTTAGCCATAAATGCAATATGCTTGTTTACGGCACTTGCAACAAACGGCGGATCCATTTCTGATACATGATTTGCAGCAAAAATGATATTTCCGCTTTTTGGAATATTTTCTTTACCTTTTACTTTAAAATTATATTTAAACAATAAAACAGGATTAACAACAAACCACAAAAAAAGCATAAAGAATATAGATCTGAAAATATTATATTCTTTCTTATATCTTCTTGAATAATTTCTTGGTTCTTTTGTCATTTAGTTATCTCTTTATTTTTTATGCAGGATTAGGAATATAAACAAATCCTGTTAACTCTTGTACAGATAAAGCCCATTGTTCCATAACTTTTTCTAAATCATCACTATATGGAATTAATTCACCTATTTTAACTTTTATTTTTCCCTTAAATGGGCATAAAGTCTTATTTTCTGTTCCGACAATACCGATTGGAAGAATTCCGCATTGTGTAGCTTTTGCAATACCTGCAAAACCTTTGTGAACATCTTCGATAGTACCGCTTTTTGCTCTGGTTCCTTGCGGAAATAACCCTAAAATCCAATTTTTAGTATTTTTTACTTCGAAAGCTGTCTTGATAGTTGAAACTTCAAGCTTTTCTCTGTTAACCGCAAATGCACCTTGCCAATCAAGCATCCAGCGCACAAATCTTTTTTCAAAAAGTTCTTTTTTAGCCATGAACGCTACCGGTTTTGGCATTACGAAACTTACTAAAAAAGGATCAAGAGAAGACAAATGATTTCCGCAGACAATAAATTTATTATCCTTTGGAATATTTTCTCTTCCTTCTACTTCAACTCTATACATAAGTTTAAATTGAATACCATACCAAAATTTACATACTATATTTTGAAAAACTTTTCTCCAAAAATTAAAATATTTTGCAGTTCTTCTTGCATAATTTTTAGGTTGTTTATCTGCCATAATACCTCCATCTTTAAATTTTAGCATAAAAATGACATAAAAATACATTTACATATTTTTGTAAACATTTGTAACAAAATAGATAAAGCCCTTAAGAAATCATGATTTTAAGCCGATAAACAAAATGTAGGGAAATTTTAAAAGGAATACGCTTATGGGAATGTCAGCATCACAAGCAAGATTATTATCAATAACAGCAAGATTAAACGATGTGGAATTTAAATCACAAGAAATAGCAAATATAAAAATCAGATTGGCAGACGAATCTGAACAATTGGCAATGAAATATACAAAAGCAATCAGTCAGCAAAAATATACATACACAACATATGCTTCAGGTCAAGCTCAAAAAATTGATTTGACTTTGAATTCACTAATGCAGTCTAATTCAAGATATACACTTAAAACTCTTTCAGGTGCGCCTGTTATGACGAAACAATTTGGAGATGCTTATTATAAAGCAACACAAGGTTATAATGCTGAATGTATGAAAGATAAAACTTCAGAACAAAAATTCAGAAATTCACAGGCAATATTCTGTTTAAGGGCTTTTGGTTGTAAACAATGGTGGGGTGGAACTGAAGGTATTAACGGATGGCAGGATTTATATGATACTTTTGGTGAAGAAAACGTAAAATATTATGAAAATATGTATGCTGAAATGTTTGAGCAGTCAGGTATAACTGCAGATGACGAGAAATTATTTATGGATTATGTTTCAATTGATGATAATTGTATAAATGATCCTGCATGGTTGTATAATGCAATCGAAAGTGGTGAATATATGCTTTATGATAAAACAACAGGTGAAGAAGTAACTGCATCAAATACAGTTGCATTAGCAATAGAAACAGATAATTCAAACTTTGCAAAAGCAGAAGCAGAATACAATGCTGCAAATATGAAGATTAATAACAAAGAAAAATTATTAGATAACGAATTGAAAAAATTAGATACAGAACACAATGCATTAAGCACAGAAATGGATTCAATTAAGAACTTAATCGGTAAAAATATTGAAAAATCATTCAACTTGTTTAGTTAGCGGATTTTGGCAAGTGCGCCGTGTGAGCACCGCGAACCCAGCACGTCCCTGTGAACAACATAACGAAGCGCTATTTTCGTAAGAAAATAAAAGCTGAGTGCTAATGTTGTGAACCGCCAATAATCCAAGAGCGGATTTTGGCAAGAGTGTAGTGAGCGAAAAAGCAGACATTAAAAGTTTGCGAAAACAACAAGCTGTCCGCCGGACTTGTGAGCAAACTTTTTGTTAAATGAATTTAAAAGTTAAGCGAACGAAACTCGTCCCTGTGAACAACATAACGAAGCGCTATTTTCGTAAGAAAATAAAAGCTGAGTGCTAATGTTGTGAACCGCCAATAATCCAAG
>CAYLHN010000075.1:0-9197 GCA_964383455.1 uncultured Muribaculaceae bacterium
TACTTAAAACCTCCATTGACACACAACATTAGCGTGAAAAAAAAATAAAAGCAGAAAAATTTTACAAACAAACATAATATTTAACAAACGTCGTACGTATCTTATTAAAATCAATATTTATTAATTTTAAATATTATTTTAATTAGTTTCCGAATAAGCGAATTTTAATTCTTCTGAAAATGTTTTTTTAGAATTTTCTAATTGCTTTTGTTCGGTATAATACTTTTTTATACGTAAATTTATTTTTTTATAAATATTCCTGTATATTTTATGATCTTCAATGTAAGGGTTTTCAACACATTTAACACATAAATCAGTGTAATTTACATCGTAATCTGGTTGAAGATAAAATGGAGTATTATTGTTAACAGTAGCTCTAACAGGATATCGCCCATATGCTATTGAGTAATCGCTTAATTTTTGCAATAATGTTTGTTCACTTTCAGATAATTTTATATTCGTATAATTGTAACATAATTTATATAAATTATGTTCTTTTAATTTTTTGTTTAATTTAGATTCTCCTATAAAATCAATATTGTGCATTACTATATAACCTTTTATCAAATTTTCTAAGCAAAATGCTGACAAAAGATAGTAACTACAGAAATCTGGCAAAGATCTTTTAGGATGTTCTGCTAAAATATCATATATTAGTTCTATCAATCTTCTTGAGTCAGGATTTTTGAAAAAGTTTAATTTATCTAATTCTTTTATAAAAAAATCAATTGTTCGCTGGTAATTTTTATATAAAATTAATGAATCTCTGTATAATCTTGTTGATTTATAAAACCATTTTTCTGGCATTTGGCTCATTTTAAAGAGAAATTCATTCATATTATCAGTATTTGGCATGTATAAAAAATCCATTATGCGGCAACTGACCTTTCAAGATTATTTTTCCAAGTATTTAAAATTGTAGGAATTTTTTCCGCTACCCATGTGTTAGAATCCGAACTTGTTATAGAATTTAAGATATTATCATATAATTCTTTAATGTATATATGTTTAAAATCTTTATTTGCGGATTTTACTTTAGCCACAATTTTTAATATTTCTATTAACTGTGCTATTGTAAGAGGTATAATTTTTTGTTTTGCTCCTTCATATTCGTATTTAACACTTTGATAATAGGTATTAATTGTATCCCTATGTAATGATGGTGCAATAAATAAACAGTAACAATCTTTATCTGTATTGGCAATTTCAAAATCTCTTAAATGCCTCATTACAGGCTGCCCCTCATTATACCATTGATCCCTACTTGAAAGCATTGTTACTTCGCAAGTTGCATTAAATTCGTCATAATAACACTCTATGTCTGGGACACCAGCAGGGGCAGTAAATGTTGGTTCATTATCATCCCCAACAATACTATTGGGTTTAATTAATAATGAATCATTAATTATATTTAAAGCAACATTTGTCCATTTTTCCAGTGCTATTGAGGGTTTCAAATCTAAATTTCTAATATTTGATAATGCCTCTATCGCTTCATCGATTTTTGATAAATCATTATTATAGTCATACTTAATCTCTAAATTTTGTAATTTAGTACGATATGCTCTTAATTCAGCGATTTTGGATTTTAGTTCAGGTTTTGTAACCGGTATAGTAATTGATGTTCTATCAATATTCAACTTGTTTTCTATAGTATTTATATCAATTATAATATTTTGTAGTATTTCTTTTAACTTCTCTACTGTATCAAATGGTAAATCATAAGCTCCATATGTTCCAAAATATCTAATCCATTCAGCTTGTTCCATATCAATAGCTTGTCCATTATCATTTTCAAGAATAGAGTTAATTTCAACCATTCTTCGAGGTTCTATATCAATACAAGTATTACCATATTTACCTCTAATATAAATATATTTAGTAATGCGCATATATCTTATAATATTATCGGTATACTCTTTTGTATTATTTTCTGGATTTTGAAAAGAAGATAAATATTGACTGATATAGCTTGTTCTGTATATTTCTTTAGTTTCATTATCTGGTTTTGATTCATAATTTATTCTGAAATCAATTACTTTTTGGGCAACGTTGTCAACATCAATATAGTTTTTTAATGACAATGCAAATATGCCAAATTCAATCTTTGTAAGGCCTTTTGCTCTCATACCTCTTTGTATACACAATTCATTAACTTTTTTAATAAGCCTCAATGTATTTACAAATGGTTTTGAATTCCATGTTCTGCGTTCAGTCTCAACAGCATTTGGGTATTGTAATTTTAGTAATTGTTCAAACATAAATTCATCAAATGTAATTTCATTATTAAGTAATTTATTTCCGACATCAGTTATGACAATTTTCCTATTGCTTCTATCTACCAATCCTAACTTTTCTAATGGAGACATAGACTGCCTGCCACGCATGGGAGGATCACTATAATTTTTTGTATTAAATATATCCTCTGCTTGTTCATATGACATATTTATAGCTTTGTCTTTCAATAAGTTTATTTGGTTTTCACTTAGCCCATTAAAAGTTTGCGTTGAATCAGTATTTAAATACTCTCTATTTTTAATAAGGAGTATTTGAAATTTTATTTGTGTATCAGTATTCCATTCTTCATTTTCAATTTCTTTTGCAGTCTTTAGAAAAGCAGGAATTCTCTCGGCCTCTCTTATTGTTGTTGTCATACTCCACAATGTATCCAATTTCATACTCCTTAATAATTTATAATTAAAACTTCTTCTGTAACCGAATTTTTATCTTTAACTTGATAATTTGAATTATTATAATCGAAGTTCAAGTTAATAACTCTATATTTACTACTATTTTTATTGGTCCAATTTATAAGTATTGAATTCTCTTTACCTTTACTTCGCAAAACATTCGATAGTGCAAATTTGATGTTATTTGAATGTAATTTATCAAGAAATTTCAACAAATCTTTCTCATCTTGCTCATTCCAGCCACCCTGTTCGTTGTATGTTGCACAAGTTATTAAATAAGGTGGATCAGCGTAAACGAAACTATCTGAATTTAGCTGTGATATATCAAAATCTCTAAAATCGCAATTTGAAAATTCGTATCTTTTTGAAGCCAGTCTTGTTATAAATTTATTCAATTTATCTTTCATTTTTTCATTAAAATCTCTTTTCCCAACCGGTAAATTAAATTGACCTTGTCGGTTAAAACGGATTTGATTATTGAATGAATATATTATAAGCACATATAACATTGCATAATGATAGTACCCGGGATCAGGACTATTGTTAAAATCTTCTCTTAATTTTAAAAACTTGTCCTTATTATAAGGTGCTAATCCTGTTCCACTATCACAACCATAATATTCATACCCATGTTTCGCACTTTGAGATAAACCGTATTTTTCTATTATTTCATCAAGTAAAGGTAAGCAATCTGAACCCAAATTTTTAAACATATTAAACAGATATGTTAGGTTATCATCCGTATCATTTAGTATTGTCCTATTGCTTTTTACATTTACTCCCACGTTGGCTCCACCACAGAACAAATCAACGAATATATCGATATTTTTGGGAAATAATGGTAATATCTGCGGAAGTAACTTAAACTTCCCCCCTGTATAATTCAAGGGAGATTGTATAATTTCTAAGTTTGTATCTTTATCTAAAAGCATTGGCATACAAAAAGTCTTTCTGCATTTTCTTCAATATTAGACTTTCCTGTTGAAAATGCTTTGTAATCCTGCGAAAATTGCTGAACTTTACCTTTTGCACTTAAAATTCTTAAAATATCTTTGTCTGATAATTTTGCATTTGAACGGTCATTACCCTTATTTGCCATATTATTATAAGAAAGAAGGATGTATTTTGCTTTTATATTTTTAATTAAGTCCTCAAATGCTCTTGTTGCACTAATCGTACAATAATCGCTTTTTAAAGCTGTTCTATCCATCTTTTTTGCAACCCCAATTACTTTTGGCTTTTCCCAACGTGCAACATTTTCTAATAAATGGTATGCATCACAGTATTGTCTTGAATTATAAGGCGGATCAAGATACACGATATCTGCTGAAATGACCTTTACTAAATTATTTATATCTTCGTTGTAAATTTCGTTTTTAATGTTTGATTTCTCAATTTTTGGCATTTGTAATACAAGATTTCTATCTAATTCACCATTTTTTCTATATGCATCATAGTGTCCGCATGTATTTGCTATTTTATCCATTGCATACAAAAGAGATGTAATTAAAATGCACTTCTCTCTGTTATTCAATGATCCATTTTTATAATTTGTCTCAATATCTTCTCTGATATAGCCAATTTTACGACAATTCTTCTTGCTAAAATAAGTATCACTATAATTTTTAGACATATAATTATCTGATGATACTGAGATTGTATTGTATCTCTTGATAAAACCAGCAATTTTTGTTCTTGAGTATTTTTCTGCTCCAAACCAAGTTTGGTGACATACATAATTGCTGTATAAAATATCATTAACAATAAGGTGTTTATCCTGATAAATAGAAGCAACTGAACCTGTGCCTGCAAACAAATCCGCAAAAGACTCAAAATCGCCACAAACATCAGCTATTGTAGATTGAATAAAGTTATTTAACTTATACTTATTTCCAAGATAACGACGGTTGTTTATTGAAAAATAACCGATAGAAGAAATTTCATTATTAACAACAAGTTCTAAACCTCTATTTTCAGAACTTATCCTAACTTTTTTATTTTGCCTTTCTAACGTTTGGACAGACAAATTGACTACTCCTTTTCTTTGATAATATTTTATCATAAAAATGTTTAACACGATTTAGTGTAACATTTTTGATATATTTTATTAAACCATACATCTATGTCAAAAATGGACATTATAATAGAACTAGTATTTTTATGATAAAATAATCTCAAAAAAGGGGAATGTGTTGAAAAAGATACCATTATTGTTAGATAAGCCTTTAAATTCATCAGATGCAGACCAATTTGGTCATGAGCACTATGCTGAAGCACTTTTTGATTTAATAACAAATCAAAATTTACGCATGCCATATAATATAGGATTGCTTGGGCAATGGGGTGTCGGTAAAAGTTCAATAAAAGAACTTTGTAAAAATAAATTAAAATCCATGGATAACATTCATTGTATAGATTTTAATGCTTGGAAATACAGTGGGGATAGTATAAAAAGGGCTTTACTCAGAGATATATATTTAGAGATTGGTGGATCTGATGAAAAGATTAAAGATGAATTCAGCAGACAAATAACAAGACAAGTTCAAGAATTATGTAATAATAGGGAATTATGTGACAATTTAAAAAATTTTATTTGGAATTGGTCACAAATAATATTATTTAATTTGTTGTTATTCTTTGCCTATTATAAAATTTTACCTAATTTAGAAATCTGGGGAGATATTGTATCTACAGTGTCTTTTGCTACAGTATCAGCAATAATTACAAAATCGTTATTGGACAAAAATAATATGCTTATTCCTATATTTCAGAATATAACAAAAGTAGATATTCCATCCGCAACAACTGAAGTATATGAATCTTTTTTAAAAAAACAAATAGAAGAATATAAAAAAGAACATAGCAATATCAATAAAATAGTTGTGTTTATAGATGATTTAGATAGATTACCTACAGCAGAAGAAATGGTTGATGGAATAAATGCAATTAGAACCTTTATGGATATTAAAATTAATGAAGAGATTGGTTTTATATTTGTTGTTTCTTGTTGTGAATATAAAATTTCTGATGCTTTAATGACAATAAATAATTTAGAGTCTAATAAAGATTGTTCTAAACAAACAGAAGCTAAAAGGTTTTTGGATAAGATTTTCCATTTTAGATTAGATATCCCCCCATTCCCATATAGGGATATGATTGAATATTCTAAAAAAATTATTGAATCACAAATAGCCGATTTTAATGAGTTTGAATATTCATTAATCCAATCTGGTACCAATTTAGAAAATTTATTGTGCAGGTTAATGCATCCTGATGTGCAGAGCCCCAGACAAGCAATTCAAATTTTAAATACATTTTTTCAATCTTGGAATATTGCTTTACGAAGAGAATCTAGTGAGATGACAAACAAAGTGGGTGGCTTGGCACCTAAAATAGTAACAGGACATCCACTAGTTTTAGCAATTTTATCAGTGTTAAAAGTAGATTTTCCCTATTTTTATAAAGAGTTATTAAATGAACCAAAGTTACTGGAATATGTACTAGAAGTTTTAAGAACAAAACAAGAACCACAATTTTATGTAGATTTAAGAATAAAGGAACAATTTGTAGAAAAACGAATCATAGAAAAGGATTCTAAAAATATAGAAGAATTTATAATCAGACCAGAATTTTATGATTTAAAGAAGTATTTAAATTTAATCAAAAATAAATTTGAATTACCCGTTTCATTAAAACCATTTTTATTATTAAATCAAAACAAATTAAGTCGTGAATATGGTGAAGATGCTTTTGAACTAGAAAATGCATTGATTCAAAATGATTATGAAAAATTAATGTCTATATTAAATATCAAAGAGGACAAACTTTCTGTAGAAACAGCTACACTCTTAAAAAGTGCATATGAAAGCATTCCATATGAAATGTATAAGAAAAATGCATTTAAATTATTAAATAAACTCGTACCATATATTGGTGAAAATACAAGATTTCTAATAGATTCTTTCCCTAATATTCTAAGCGAAGATGCGACCTACAGAAATTTGATAAAGATGGATAATTTTAAATCTTTGTTATATAAAGTCCACGTATCCGATACAGCCAAAATTATTTTTGCTTTAAAACAAAAATACATGCAAAAATTCTATTATTCGCAAGAATCTAAAGATGATAATAACAAATTAATTCAATTTAAAAATGCAGCGAATATTATATTGGAATATTGTAATAAAAACAATTACTTGGACGTGGATATTATTAATTGGTTGTTAAATCCAATATATGCTAATACTGCAGAAGCACCACATGAGCCTTTAAACTTTGGATTTAGTTTTATATTTAGTGCATTTCAAAATTATGAATTTTTATATAAACATAGAAGTAAAGAGTACATAGATATCGTCATAAAGGAATTTAAAAATGGTACAAGTTATATAACAGAAGAAAATGAAACTAAAGTAATACAAACATTTGAAAAAGCACTTGATTATATACTAATAAATCAAAATGAAAAATTTAATGATGTATTTGATAATATTATAGGAGAAGAAAACTCTAAATTATATTCTTATATAATAATCTATGCAAAGAAAAATATTAGTAATTTTACTGATAGCAATATAAATAATTATCTAATTCAGCTTGATATTGCGATTGAAAATAAATTAAATAATGACATTAAAACAGAATTCGACATCAAAGAACAATTAGAAAATTTTAGAGATTTATTAAATACTTATTACCCAAAAATAGAAATAGACAATTACCAGTATATAGACGAGTTGTGTGAAGCAATTGTGCCAAATAAAAATTATACAAACGAAATTATTGAAATAATAAATATTCTCAGAAATAATAATTATAGTAATATTTCAAAAATAGATACACTTATTATTAATCAACTTTTCCAATTTGAATCTGAATCTGAAAATTTAAAATTATTCTTAAATTATTTATTTAATAATTATAATAATTTATCAAATGAGAATAAAATTTCTTTTGCAAATAATTATGCAGATTTTGTTATGGATACCAATGTAAGTTCGTTAGAGGAATCTACACTAAATGAATTTAAACAGTATATTGATGTGATTTTAGCAGAGAAAAATGAGCAAGTTGCTTCTATATATTTAGACAAATTTTTCGAATTTACGAGTGATTACTTGATTCCAAATGAAGAAAAAGAATATTTTGAACAATTACTTTGTTTATTGCCAATTTTATCTTTGGGAAATACGGATAAAGTTAAAGACTTTATTATTTTAATACTTGAGAATGTTGATTTTTCTTATGATTATTCTGATAAAATCGGGCAATTAGCATTGGCATGTGGAGAAAATATTTGGAACAACGATAATAGAATTGATGAAAGCTTTAATCAAATCACAACAGATGATGTAAATGATAAAAAATTGGATTGTGCTATTAACTTATATAATACTATTGCAAGAATACAAACACCTGAAAATTTAAATAATTTATATAAATTGATATTAAAATTGGAAAATATTGAGTTAAAAGAAAAACGAAGATGGTTGGAACAACTCCCTAAAGAAAAAATATATACCACAGATGAATTTATAGAACTTATCACAAGTAACGATAGCGAAGCAAGAGATTATGAATCTATACGAGATTTAAATGAAAGGTTATTGGATGTTTATACTTTGGAAGAACGTAAATATATTCTTTCAAAATTGTTATTCAATGATAGTTTTGCAGAACTCTTTAAAGTTGTTATAGATGTAAATTACAAGATAACCGGTAAATATTCAGAATTAAATGAAATAATTGATGAAAATAGCAGAAATAATAATATAAATCAACTATTGACCAAAAGAACATTAATAACAGATATGCTACTGGGAGAAAATAGAAAAGAACCTTCTAAAATTTTATTGTTAAATACAAAAATTATAGAAGAATCTAACATAGAAAATAAACAGGAAATAATAACTCAAATGCTTCAATGGTCTTATGATTTATATAATGACATAATGAGAGATATTGAAATCAGGGGCTTTTCTGACAGTTTAAAAGAAATTATCAATAAAATTTTTGCGGGAAAAACCTTTGGGAAAATACGTTTCAGAAATAAACAATAATATATTATTGTCTGTTTAATGTAAGTTTAAAATGCGTTCAAACAATGTTTTTATTCTGTTTTAAGCAGGATAAAAAACTTATCAAAAAAGTATCAGTAACTTTGAGAGTGAATTATCAAAGAGTTTTGAAATTTGTATCAGAGAGTTTTGAAAGATTTTCCCCGAAAGATAAAAAGTTTGAGAATTTTCTCAAACTTCCGGGGGTACTTTTCTCAATCTCTCTGATAATCTACATCAAATGTCCCATTAAAACCCACCATTAAAACCCATTTTTTCAAATGTCCCATTAAAACCCAGTCCCATTAAAACCCAGAGAGTATCATGAGTATCTATATACACAAACTCTTAAAACTGCCTAGGTTGGATCCGAACCTGTGAAGTCTTAAAATACTTGCTATGTCACTATTCATCTTAACTCTCTTTTTTAACAAGTCAAGTCTATCAA
>CAYLHN010000076.1:0-9114 GCA_964383455.1 uncultured Muribaculaceae bacterium
TCTATTCACAACTCACTATTCACAATTCACAGAAAAACTTAGTGCCCTAGTGCCTAAGTGCCTTAGAACATTTTGTAATGGATTGCTTCGTTTCACTCGCAATGACGGTCAGTTCACTGTTCACCATTCAAAATTTTTTAAGATTCTGAAACAAGTTCAGAATGACATGTTTTGTCTATTCACGACTCACCACTCACGACTCACTCAAACAGCTTTTACCCTCGCTGAAACACTCATTGTTATCGGCATAATCGGTGTGGTTGCAGCACTAACTTTACCAAATCTAAACCACGCAACAGGCGACAAAGAAACCGTAACCCGCTTAATGAAAGCATATTCAATGCTAAATGAAGCAAATGACAGAGCCGTTGCGACCTATGGACCAATATCAACTTGGCAATCAAATGAACAATGTGCAAGAAATTTAGATGTATGCTGGATGAAGCGGGTTGGTGAGTTTTTAAAAGTTTCTAAAGATTGTATTGAGGTATATACTGACGAGTGTGACAGAATTAGAAAAGGAAGTTTAGAATTAGATTACATATTGTCTTTAAATGATGGTATAGTTTTTGCATCGGATGGTTTCTGTAATTGTGATTGTCACAATGATCCTTCTGGTAGTATAAGTGATGTTTGTTTGAATTGGATTAATGTTGATGTTGATGGCCCAAATAAAGGTAAAAATGTTAAAGGATATGATCAATTCAGATTTGTGGTGTCAGATTCGATAGGAGTTATTCCTAGTAAGCAATCCTTTACTCCGCCTTATAAAAAAAATGACTGTTTAAGTGATAAAGGATTGACTTGTGCTTGGTGGATTGTTGAATATGGTAACCTAGATTACCTAAAATCGGATTCAAGTGGTAAATGTAACGATAATCCGTCAATTGTCCTTGACGGTGTAACAAATACATCTTGCCACTAATTAACGATTTTATCAAAGAGCTCTGCTTAATCAGCAGGGCTCTTTGATTTTTGTAACAAATGTAACTTTAAGTGTTTTTTATTAAATTTGCTTATGTTAATATAGTTTCGGGGATGTCTCCGGAGGTTTTTGAATGAAAAAAATTATTATAATATCATTATGTGTTTTGGTTGCAGCAGTTTTGCTGAGGTTTTTGGTTTATAAATACAACGGCTGGCAAGAAGCACAAAAACGTAAAAATGCATCTGCTCCGGGGGTTGTTGTTCAAGAAGTTCAGACAAAAGATGTTACAAGAAAATTTGAAGCGCCCGGAAGAATTGTTTCTGTTTCAAGAATTGATGTTGTTGCTCGTATTAACGGATATCTTACAAAATCTTACTTTAAAGAAGGTGATTTTGTTAAAAAAGGACAGGTTTTATTTGAAATAGAACCTCAAGAATATAAATTCGCTGCTGAAAAAGCTAAGGCTAATTTAGATAATTCGCAAGCTCAATTGAATTATTATGAAAAACAACTTGTGCGTGCGAGCGAACTGGTTAAACAAGATTACATTGCAAAAGCTCAATATGACCAAACTTTGGCGCAAAGAGATTCTTACAGAGCGCAGGTTAATTTAAATAAAAGTGCATATCAAGATGCATTAAGAAATTTATCTTATACTAAAGTTGTTGCACCGGTTGACGGTCAAGTCGGCATGCTAAAAATAACTGTTGGTAACTATGTTACGGCTCAATCAGGAGCTTTGACTACTATTAACAGTATAAACCCTATCTATGTTTCGTTCCCTATGGATACAAAAAATTATAGTGAATTGGTAAAAGTAGACAAAGACCCTTATGTGAAAAGAAAAGTGGATTTATATTTTCCAACAGGTCAAAAATATGATTTTGTAGGAACTCAAGATTTCCACGATAACAGTGTCGATCAAACTTCAGGCTCTATTATGATGAGAGCAACTTTTGAAAATCCTGACGGCGCTTTAATTAATGGAAACTACGTTTCGGTTTTTGTTTATTCATCAGAAAAGGAAAATTTGCCTGTAGTTCCTCAAGTTGCGGTTATGGAAAATCCTCAATACAAATATGTATATAAATTAGATGCCAAAGGCCTTCCGCAAATTCAAAAAGTTGAAACGATGGGTCAAGAAGGTCAAGATTGGATTATAAAATCAGGCGTTTCCGCAGGTGATAAAATTGTTGTAGATGGTTTACAATCGGTTATTCCGGGTAATGAAATACGAATATTGTCTGACGAGGAAGTAAAACAGCTTAAAGAAAAGGTAAAGGAAGAAGAACAAAAAATCGAAGACGAAAATAAAAACGATAAATAAGGTAGTTATATATGGCCGAAAATAGCGAAAATAATATAAATTCAACATCACAAAAAGGGATTAATCCTTTTATTAACAGACCAAAGTTTGCAATAGTAATTTCACTTACAATTGTATTGGCAGGTCTAATCATAATGCTTGGATTACCATTAGAAGACTATCCTTCAATTACTCCTCCGCAGGTTAATGTAACCGCTACATATACAGGTGCAAGTTCCGATGTTATAAGAGATACTATTGCAGCACCGTTGGAAGCACAATTGAATGGTGTTGAAGACATGGTTTATATGACATCAACATCAAAAAACGGTTCTTATTCGTTAGATGTATATTTTGAAGTCGGTACTGATCCGGATATGGCTGTAATTAACGTAAATAACAAATTACAACTTGTGTTGCCTCGTTTGCCGGCTGAGGTTAGAACGTATGGTTTAACCGTAAAGAAAAGACGCGGCGGCCCGGGTCTTTTAATGGTTGCCGTTACATCACCTAATAATGTCTTTGATTCTCTGTATATTGCTAACTATGCGGCAATTTATATTAAGGATGAATTGGCTCGTATTAAAGGTGCCAGTGAAGTAAATGTATATGGTTCGTCGGCCTATTCAATGAGAGTTTGGCTTGATCCTGTAAAATTGGCAAATTATAAATTGGCTGCAAGTGATATCATTGCTGCAATTCAATCACAAAATACACAGGCTGCAGTTGGTAACTTGGGTGCTGAACCGCTTGCTACTCCGCAGGATATTAAAGTTACGCTCAGAACTAAGGGACGTTTGACTAATCAGGAAGAATTTGAAAATATTGTTGTATATTCAAATCCTGACGGTTCAAATATAAAATTGAAAGATGTTGCAAGGATTGATTTAGGGGCAGAAAGTTATGACTATGACTCATTTATTGGTGGTAAAAAGAATGCGGTTATTGTTATAAGCCAACTTCCTGAAGCAAACTCTATTGATTTAGCAAATAAGTGTTTTGACAGTTTAGAAAATTTAAGTAAAGGTTTTCCAAAAGGCTTGGAATATAAAGTTGAACACGATGAAACAGATTTTATTCGTGAATCAATTGCAGAAGTAGAAGACGCTATAGGTTTGGCAATATTACTTGTTGCACTGGTAACTTATGTATTTTTGGGTACTGCAAGGGCTGCATTTATTCCGCTTTGCGCAATTCCTGTTTCGCTTATCGGTGTTTTTATTTTCTTAGGGTTATTGGGATTTTCCATAAATCTGTTAATGCTTTTTGGTTTGGTGCTGGCCGTAGGTTTGGTAGTAGATGATGCCATTGTAGTATTGGAAAATGTTCAGCGTCATATTCAAGAGGGTAAAAATCGTAAAGAGGCAGCTATTGTTTCCATGTGGGAAGTTACAAGTGCTGTTGTTGCAACATCTTTAGTATTGATGGCAGTATTTGTTCCGGTTTGTTTCATGCCGGGTGTTAACGGTAAAATGTTCCAACAATTTGCTGTTTGTATTGCTTGCTCTGTCGGCTTATCAACTATTGTTGCCTTAACATTAACTCCTGCCTTGTGCGCAATGATGCTTCAAGAAGATTCTGAAAATGAACTTGTATTTATTAAAAAATTTAATGATTGGTTCAATAACGCTCGTGAAAAGTATATGAAGGCAACGGAATATTTTGTTCATTCGCCTAAAAATACCCTTATTACACTTGGTGCATTAATTGTTTTTGCATTTGTTCTTTCTTATTTGATTCCGACAGCATTTATACCGACAGAGGATAAAGGGGCGGTTATTGTTCAAATTCAATTGCCTGACGGTTCTTCAACTTTAAAAACAAAAGAGATTGCAACTCTTGTAGAAGAACAAGTTATGAAAATTGACGGGGTTCGACAAACGATTAATATTGTTGGTTTCTCAGGTGAAAATACTTCGTTAATCATTATGCAATTAAATCCTTGGGATAAAAGAAAGAAAAAAGAACAATCGTCAGGTGCAATTGTAAAAAAAGTTCGTGAAATGTTTGGTAATTTCCCTTCTGCTATGGTTGTTGCATTTGAGCCTACACCAATTCCGGGCTTGGGTTCTTTTGGTGGTTTTGAATACCAGTTACTTGATAAAGGGGACAGAACACCGCAAGAATTGTATGACGAGGCGATTAAGCTTATTATGGCAGCTAATGCAGATAAAGACTTGACTTCTGTTTTTACAACGTACACTGCTAATTTACCGCAAATTATGGTAGAAATTGATGAAAAGCAGGCACTTGCGCAGAAAGTTTCTATTAATGAAATTTATACAACATTAGCTGCTATATATGGTGCTACTTATGTAAATGACTTTAACAAATTCGGACGTGTATATCGTGTAATGGTTCAAGCTGACGCTATATATAGAACTTCAGAAAGCGATTTAAAACGCCTTTATGTAAAAAATAGAGAAGGAAAAATGGTTCCGATAACTTCAATAGTAAAATTTACTCCTATTGTTGGGCCATATAGTTTAACCAGATTTAACATGTATAACGCAGTTACTATCAACGGTCAGGGGGCAGGTAATATTTCTTCAGGACAAGCTATGAAAAAAATGGAAGAATTGTCAAAGAAAGTTCTGCCTGCTGATATGGGCTTTGCTTGGTCGGGTACTTCACTTCAAGAACAGCAATCAACCGGTCAAATAGGTATAATTCTGGGATTGGCATTGATTTTCGTATACTTGTTCTTGGTTGCGTTATATGAAAGCTGGACTTTACCTATTGCGGTTATGATGATTGCGCCCGTATCAATGGTTGGTGCTTTGTTTGCTCAATACGTAGCAGGATATTCTCTTGATATATACTGTCAGGTCGGGTTAATTATGTTAATCGGTTTGAGTACAAAACAAGCTATTTTGATTATTGAATTTGCGAAGGATGCATACGCTCAAAACGGCGGCGATGAGGTTGCGGCAGCTATGCAGGCTGCACGATTAAGGTTTAGAGCCGTAATGATGACAAACTTTGCATTCATTTTGGGTATTTTACCTTTAGTATTTGCAGCAGGAGCAGGTGCTGTCAGCCGTCACTCTGTTGGAATGACAGTTTTCGGCGGAATGATTATGGTTGCTATGATGGGTACTATGCTTGTTCCGGGATTCTTTGTTTGTATACAAAGGATGAAGAAAAATTCAAAATATTTATTAAAAAGCGATAGTAAATTTATTAAGTTTTTAGTAAGTATTTTAAATTACATAAAATCAACTTTGCATAATTTACTGGATAAATTAAGAACTGCGGGTAAGAAGAATGAAAAGTAAAATAATTTCGTTAATTTTAATAGCGTTTTTTATGGTAAATACCACTATGGCGTTTGCTCAGGATGTGCAGAATAATTCTGAAAACACAGAAAAAAATGCTGTATCTGTTAAAAAAAGCAAATTTAAATTAAAGAAAAGTGAAATACCAATTGGTAATACTATTGATGAAAAAGATTATCCTGAGCCTCAAAAAGTCGCTCCATTTATTGATGATATCAAGTCTTCAGACGATACACAGGTTATCAAAGGCGGAGTTGTAAAAACAATTGATGCAACTCTGGATGAATGTATTAAATATGCTTTGGGAAATAATCCTCGTATTCGTGAAGCAATTGAAGAAATTTCAGCGTCAGATGCAAGAATTAAGCAGGCATGGTCAAATTATTTTCCTCAAATCGGTATTACTTCAAACGGTTCAAAAAATAGGAATTTATTGTTCTCTGATGCGATAGGTTCTGCCGATGCTACATATAATTATTTTATTTTAGGACAAATTTCTGTAACTCAATTAATTTACGATTTTGGAGTTACGCAAAATCAAGTTACTATTAAAAAACTCGGATACAAAACTGCTCAAGAAACTTTAGTAAGTGTTGTAAATGATGTTATTAAAGAAACTAAAGACAAATATTATTCACTTTTATATTCTTATGAAGATTTAAAAGTTAAAGAGGATAATGTCAGCAGATTTGAGTTATTTTATAATCAGGCAAAAGCTTTGTATGAAATTGGTATGAATCCAAAAGTTGACGTTACTATCGCAGAAGTTAATTTGAGTAATGCCAAGTTACAATTAATTCAAGCAAGAAAAAATTTAGATATTGCTGCTGCTAAGCTTAATAACGCTATGGGTATAGCGTATGATACAAAATTTAATGTGCTGGAAAGATTGCGCTATGCACCTTGTGATATAACCCTAGATGAGGCTATGGAAATAGCGGATGAGTCTCGTCCTGATTTACATATTGCTAAATTAAAGGTTGAAACCTCGCGTCAGAATTTGCAATTGACAAAAAAATCTTACTTTCCAAAATTAACAGCCCAAGGTAATATTGCTGTCGGCGGTAGAAATCCTGCATCAAATTGGGGTTATACTTGGGGCGGTTATTTGGATTTTCCAATAATAAATGCAATGAATATAAATAATAAAATTAAAGAGGCAAGAGCTAATTATTCAAAGCAAATGGCAACTTCAACAAAGGCAGAACAAGATATTGCTCTTGAAATTCAGTCTGCATATTATAATTTAATAGAAAAACAAAACCAAATTCCTGTTGCATTTTTGGGTATGAAGCAAGCCAAGGAGAATTATGATATATCTTACGGAAGATACCGTGTCGGTGCAGGAAGTCCTATAGAATTGAAAGATTCTCAAATAACTTACATGAATTCCCAATTATCTTATTATAATTCTTTATATATGTATAATTCTGCAAAGGCAAATTTAGAAAAAGCAATCGGTAAAAATTTAATGTTTGGTGAAGAGTTAATTGAAATGCAAGACGTAGATTCTTCAAAAACTGAAAATTCGGATAAAAAAACAGGTACTCAAAATAAAAATTAATATTTATAAAAAGGTTGAATAATATGACAAAAAACTTTAGTTTCTAAAGTTTTTTTGTTTTTTCGATTAATTTAGATGCAAAGTCGATACATTTTTCGGTGCTTTTGAATGCTCTTTTTGGAATTATTAATGTGCTTGTTTTTCCAACATACACAAATATGAGTTCGGTTGTTACTTTTACTTCCAAGATATCTTTGTATTCAACTATATTGTTGCCTAAATTGCTCATATAACTTAAGCCGTCATCTGTGAGTGTGCAAACTACATTAGTGATATTCTTTAATGAATTTAATGCCGTAGCGTATGACGCATATAATATTAAAGGAAAAGCAATAAATGATATCCCAATAAAAATGATACCAAGCTGTATTTTATGTGTTAATAAAAATACTGTACCTATGACAAATGTTGTTATATTAAATATTAAAAATAAAGTGCATCTGACTTTTTCAAAAGAATAAGAATCCAAAACAAAATTTGCTATATCTTGTTTTGTATATTGAAATGATACTGATAAGTCTTCCATATTTTACCTCTATTTTTAACGGGAATTTATTGATTTTTCAAATTGATTGAATGCCTCTTTACCAACAAGCTGTTCCAGTGCAGAGCGTTTAGAGTAATAATCGTTTTTTGCTTTCATTTGCAAGTCTAAAGCATCACGATAATATGCATCAGATATGAGAATTAATTCTCTTTTTCCGTTTTGTGCAAGTTTAAAGTTGTTTTGTCTTTGTTTGACCATCTTTGTTGTACGATGATATATTTCTCTTGCTGTTATATATTCATAATATCTGTTTACTATTGTTTGCTGTAAATCATCAATTTTTCTAACTAAAATTATCATATCCGCATCATTAACTTTAGTATATTTGTAGTTCATCGCTTTAGTATCTTGTCCCATAATATTAAGCATTGTACCCGTAAAAAATGCACCGGTTGATAATAGCGGGTTACCTGAACCTGCGCCTACAAGTGTTGACATATTTGCGATAGTGGTCAATACTTTTTTTACGGATTTTTCATTAGGTTTATCAGCATCAGGATTTGAAAGCTTATATAAAGCATATTTTATTGTATCGCTTTTTGTTGCCGCACCTTGCCATAATATTGACAAATCTCCCATCATTTCAGAATAATCAATTTCTGTAGTCTGAGATATTTCAGAAGACATTTTTTTTATACTTAAATCTGCATAAGTAAGTCCTTCTGTTGAAAAATCGTATTCAGCCTGTTTTTTAACATTTTTAGTTGAAACAGAATCTTTCACTTTATATTCTTTTTCAATGTCGTTAGATGTTCCGACTCTATATGCATGAGGCTTTGCTTCATTTAATTCATCAAGTGTAACACTGTATGCAGGAGATGAAATTAAAAATAAAATTAATGCAAAAAGTATCTTTTTCATTATTTTATCCCTCCTACAAGTGCTGAATTTACGTTAAATTGGTATAAATTCAAGCTGTCAACTGCCTTTTTGCCAGCAAGTCTTTGGAGCTCTATGTAATATTTTTTAGCATCTTGCTCAGCTTTGTATTCTTGTAATTCCATGTTTTCATATAGTGTTGAAGAAATTGTTATGTCTAATAAATCTCCTTTTTTTAAAGCATTTGAATAGTTTTTGTTGTACAAAATTTCTCTTGTACGAATATCTTTTAAGGATAAAAGAGAATTTTTGTAGTTATAATATGTGTCAATAATTTTGTCTTGTAAAGATTCAACAAGCCCCGCAAGTTCTATTAATTCAGTATCAGTAAGCGGAATTTCTTTTGGAACATTTTTTCTGTTTAAAAGAGATTGCGCTAGTCTGCCTGCAGCAAAAGCACCTGTTTGGATACTCGGATTGGCTCCTGCAAATGACGGAATAAACGAAGCTCCGCTTACTATAGCAGAAAGTGTTTTTGACATTAATGATGAATGTATTCTTCTTTGACTTTCAGGTGTTGCCAGCTTTTTAAGCGCAAATGCTATTACCTGATTGTTTTCAACGGTACCTTTCCAAAGAATTTCTACATCTTCAAGGTCTTTTTTTGCTTGA
>CAYLHN010000077.1:0-5867 GCA_964383455.1 uncultured Muribaculaceae bacterium
AGGATAACTTTTGTTTTCCTGTATTATTTTTCATCGACTATCGATGAGAACGTCTTTCACGTTCGGCGGATTTTTTGCAGAGAGCGAAGGATTTTTGCAAAAAGAACGTAAGTTCTTAAAGCAAAATCCGAAGACTCGTTTAACGCAAAAAATCCAAGACAAATCGTGTCGGGGGTAAATAATACAGGATAACTTTTGTTTTCCTGTATTATTTTTCGCTGACGTACGATGAGAACGAATTATTTATTATATTAATATTAAAATTTTATACAGTCGGAGAATATGATAATCTAAATATTTTTGGTTGTATTAGTAATATATTATTTTGGTAAATTTATGATAAAAATTTTACATTGGAAAATTTTATTTAATCTTTTATTTTGCAAACAAGCAATATCGCATTTTTTTCATTGTAAAAAAGTTTTGTTTTTTGAAAAAGAAAAATTACAAAAAACACAAGAATACAATCCAAGTTTGGACTTAACACTTTTTTTGGAAAAACAAAATTGTAAAAAACTTTGTTATAATTACAACAAAATTTCTCCTGAAAAAATGATTAAAAGATGTAATTTAATAAATAAAATTTTAGGAAAAACGGGTAAAGTATTCCTCATAGAACAGCCTTTTATGTGCGATTACGGCTACAATATAGAAATAGGTGAAAATTTTTGTTCCAGTCATAATCTTTTAATATTAGATCCTGCAAAAGTTAAATTTGGCAACAATGTTTTTATAGGCCCGAACTGCAGTTTTTACACATCGTGCCATCCTCTGAATACTGAAAAACGTAACAAGGGATTAAGCCACGCAAAGCCAATAACCGTAGGGAATAACGTTTGGATTGGCGGAAATGTTGCAGTATTGCCCGGAGTAACAATCGGAGACAATGTAGTTATAGGTGCAGGCAGTATAGTTAAAAACGATTTACCGCCAAACACACTTGCTGTGGGCAATCCTTGTAAAACAATAAAAGAGTTAATTTAGAACAAAAATTAAAATATTATATTTCTTTTCGTTCGAAAATATTTTCTTTATAAACATCTTTTTTGTTTGCCAAAAGACCGCATTTTGTGCAGGCAAGAGTTTCACCGGTACTGTCTATCGGCATAAAAATATGTTCGCAAGTTTCGTAGTCCTCAATAAAATCAGGAGAATCGTCAGTTGCGTCATATTGTTTGATACATTTTTCATCTTCAAGAATTTTTGGTTCTCTATATGTTTTGTACCAATATTTTTTTATAAATTCAAAAATGAACATATTTATATTATAAGTTAAAACCTAAAGGCAGCAATTCATCAATTGAATGAATTTCTAATTCACCGTTATCACCTTCAAGAACAATATCAACACCATTATCAGAACGAAATTCATCGATAACTTGTCTGCAAAGTCCGCAAGGTGCGCATCTTTTCATTTTTGGCCCATATATTGCAACAGCTTTAATTTTTCTTTCTCCATTAACAATAGCATTTAATATTGCACTTCTTTCTGCACATATAGTCGCACCGTAAGATGCATTTTCAACGTTTGTCCCGATATAAGTTTTTCCGCTTTCCATTAAAACACAAGCTCCTACAGGAAAATGTGAGTATGGTGAATATGAGTTTTCACTAGCTTTTTTAGCTTTTTCCATTAATTCTTTGTAATCCATTTTAAAACTCCTATAAAACAATACCAATAAAGATGCAATATTATTTTATCATAAAAAATATAAATTTTGAACAAAATTTTTATGTTAAAATTAAGAAAAAGGAGTAATATAAATGCTTAAAGGGCCGTTTTTAGACAGAACCTGGATGGGACAAAATCCTGATTATAATTCAGCAGATATAGTAATGCTGGGAATGCCTTTTGACGGTACAGTTTCATATCGTTCAGGTTCACGATTTGCTCCTGAAATGTTACGCCTTGCAAGTTGGGGACTTGAAGAATACTCTCCTGAATTTGATAAAGACTTAAATGATGTTAATTTTAATGACTGCGGTGATTTAGAATTTCCGTTGGGCAACACTCAAAAATCACTTGATATGATAGAAGAAAATATCACTCAAATTTATGCTGACGACAAACGCGTTTTTGGTATAGGCGGAGAACATTTGGTTACATTACCTGAATTTAAAGGGGTTTACAGCAAACATAAAGATATTGCTGTTATTCATTTTGATGCTCATACAGATTTGAGAAAAGAATATTTAGGCGAAGAAATGTCTCATTCTGCAGTTATGTACCATATTGGTAAAATAATAGGATTTGAAAATATTAAGCAAATCGGTATACGCTCAGGTATGAAAGAAGAATGGGATTTGATGAAACAATACAACACGCTTTGTCATTCTTATTCTGATTTGGACTGCTTAAAAGGTAAAAAAGTATTTGTAACTGTTGATTTAGATGTATTAGATACAAGCATTATGCCAGGTACAGGCACTCCTGAAGCCGGCGGTTTTACTTTCAAAGAATTAATCGGATGGTTTAAGTACTTAAAAGATTTTGATATTGTAGGTGCGGATGTTGTTGAACTTGCACCTGATTATGATGCGTCAGGTGTTTCAACTGCGGTTGCAACAAAAGTTATTCGTGAATTATTGATGGTTATGTAATTTAGCGTAAATTTCTTCAATTGCGATTTTAATGTGCGCATAATTTAAACCGCCCTGCATATATACTGCGTAAGGAGGTCTTATAGGGCCGTCGGCAGAAAGCTCTATTGTAGAACCTTCAATAAATGTTCCGCCTGCCATAATAACATCATCAACATATCCCGGAATTATCTCAGGGACAGGAGTTACATAACCGTTTATTGGTGAAAGCGACTGAACTGTTTTACAAAATTCAATCAGCGGTTCTTTTGCGTTAAATGTAATTATTTGGATAATATCTGTTCTTTTGTCGTCATATTTCGGTGAAGATATAAATCCCATATCTTCAAAAACTTTTGCCGCAAGTGTCATACCCTTTAGAACATCTGCAACAATTGAAGGTGCCATAAAAAATCCCTGAAAAATTAATCTGTGCTGGTTAAGCATTGCACCTGATTCAGAACCTACTCCAGGGGCTGTAAGTCTAATTGCAGAGGCTTCAACGAGCTCTTCTTTTCCTGCAATATATCCGCCGCATTCAACAAGTCCGCCGCCCGGGTTTTTGATTAAAGAACCGCCGATTAAGTCTGCACCGACTTCTATCGGTTCTTTGGTATCTGTAAATTCTCCATAGCAATTATCTACAAAACAAATACAGTTTGGATTTTTAGATTTTACCACTTTGCAAATACGTTCAATAACGTCAATTGTCAATGATTTTCTTGTATCATATCCTCTTGAACGCTGGATTAAAACCATTGCAACAGTATTATCAATTTTTTGTTCTAAAGCTTCAAAATCAATATCATCACCGTTCAAAAGCGGTACTTCATCGTACAAAATTCTGTTTCCGATAAGGGAATTTCTTTTTGATAATTCATCGCCGGTAAGTCCGATTACTTGTCTCATTGTGTCATAAGGTGTTCCTGCAACAGAAATAAGTTTATCACCTGAGTGTAAATTTCCAAATAAGGCACAAGCAAGAGTATGAGTACCTGTTGCAAAATGAGTTCTTACGATAGCTTTTTCCGCACAAAAAACCTGGGCATAAACTTTATCTAAAACTTCACGTCCTAAATCGTCATGTCCGTAACCTGATACAGTATAAAAGTGTTCAGGTGCAACTTTGTTATCAACAAAAGCTTTTAAAACTTTTCGCTGATTAAAATCTCTAATTCTTTCAATTTCTTTAAATTGTTTTTCTACAGCTTTTTCAGCTTCTAAAATTTTTTCTTGTGCGTTCATATTTAAAATTTTAGCATAAATATTTGATAGTTGGCGGATTAAAAGTTTTTGTAATTGTATAAAATTGTATTTGTTATGATGATGAGAAATATAATTTTAACTTATTTTTTAATTTTTTGTTTAAATGTTGTATTTGCAGAAAGTTATCGAGTTCAAGCTCCTGATAATCCTGATATTAATGTTAAAAATGAACAAACACTTTTTATACTTGATTTTTCAAATAGCATGAATGAGTTTTTAAATTCAAGAAAAAAAGTCGATATTATGCTTGATACAATGCGTGATATATTGCCGAAAATAAGTTCTCAAAACTTAGTTGGCATGCGTGCATACGGCTACAGATTGGGGGTAACTCCTTACGATAGCTGTAAAGCCTCAAAGTTGATGGTACCAATAACAAAAGGCGGAAATCATCTTGTTGCAAACCAAATAGAAAAAACACGAGCAATGGGAATGACTCCGATAACCTATTCTTTGAAGTCGGCATTGGAAAAGGATTTCAAATATTTTAACGGCCAAAAACATATAATTTTACTGACAGACGGTGGTGAAAACTGTGACGAAAGTCCCTGCACATTTATAACAAAGAATTTAAGATTTTATCCTGATGTAAAAATAGATGTAATAGCATACGACATAAGAAATACAGACGATATTTCTCAGTTGGAATGTGTTGCACTTGTGACCAGAGGACAATTTTATACCGCAAACACTGCAGCAGAACTTGCAAACAGCCTAAACAACTCTCTAAATATAGAAAAAGAAGTCGAAGGAAAAATCATTTTGCCGTAAAGTACTAAAATTTAATATGACAGATAAGTTATAAATAATATTGACAATTATGATATATATGTTATAATAAAAATATAATATTATGATATATAGGTCATACAATGAATACAAACAAAACACTTAGAAAAACTTATCAAAAGAAATTTGAGCAATTAAAACAACATATTATTGAAAAACCTATACAAGGATGGATAAAAACTATTCGTAACTTTTTTGGTATGACAACCGCACAACTTGCCAAAAGACTTAATATAAGTCAATCTCGTATTGTCAGAATGGAACAAAACGAAAAAAATATCAAAATATCTACTATGGAAAGAATTGCGGATGCTCTAAACTGCGATTTTGTTTATACTTTTGTACCGAGAAAAAATATAAATGATGTAATTTATAATCAAGCAAAAAAGAAAGCATTGGAAATTTTAAACAACGTTAATACAAATATGGGGCTTGAAAATCAGTTATCAAATGATACTGAAACATTGGATGAACTTATACAAGAATTAATTAATGGCAATATAGCAAGAATTTGGGATACAAAAAATTAACTATGAATATTTTTGAAATTGATGATAATTCCACACCACTCACAGAAGAAGAAAAACAACAACTAAAGGCAAAATGGATTACTACCCGTGCAGAATTAAATGATTTGGAAACAAAATGTATTGCACAAGCAGAAATATGGCTTTTGAAAAATAAAAAAGATATACTTAATGAAAAGTTTATTAAAACATTACATAAGAAAATGTTTGGCGATATATGGAAATGGGCAGGTACTTTTAGAACAAGCGAAAGAAACATTGGAGTTGCACCATACGAAATACAACCTAAATTAAGAATATTATTAAATGATACTAAATTTTGGATAGAAAATAAAACATATTCCGAAAAAGAAATTGCTTTAAGATTTCATCATAAACTTGTTCTGATACATCCATTTCCGAATGGTAACGGAAGAATATCCAGATTAATGGCAAATTTATTAATGCGCAACTTAAAAGGCAAAACTCTCAATTGGGGTTCAAATAACTTAACCGAAATATCTGAAATAAGAAAACAATACATAGAAGCTTTAAAATACGCTGATAAAAGTGATTATTCAAAATTGTTAAATTTTGTCAGCGAACAATAGAAATCATTTTGCCGTAAATTAATCCTTTTGACGTTTTACAAATTTGATATCATAACCCAAAATGTCTGCAATAATCTTCATTTCTGAATACTTTATTGTTCCTTTTGATAACTTT
>CAYLHN010000077.1:5877-9010 GCA_964383455.1 uncultured Muribaculaceae bacterium
ATTGCTATATTTATAATCTTTATTTAATCGCTCACCAAGCATTGCTGCAAGCTTAGTTTGCGTTATAGAAGTTCCGAGTAATAACATTTTTACTTCATCTAAAATTCTCATAGCAATAATATACTATATGTAATATTTTCTTGCCTTTTTGAATTATTTATATTATATATATCATATTAATATTTTATATATAATATTTTTATAAAAGGAAAATTTATGTTAGACCCTGAATTTGCGAAAGTATTTTACGATATTGATGCTGATTATTACGATATATATGAATATTTATATGAAACATATATTGATTTAGTCAAAATAAATGCATATTTAGAAATCAAACCCGAGTGTATGAAATCTTGCAAACACGAATGTTTTCAAAATGCTAAGCAGGCGAAAAAAATAATTACAAAAACTGCAATAAGAGTTGCCAAAATTATAAAACCTTGGGTTGATTTTATGGAAGCATATTCCGGAGATTTGCAATTCGGTATTAAAAAGAAATATTAATTTAATCTTGCAAATTACCGTTAAATTTTAAATAACTTTCAACAAATCCGTCAATTTCGCCATTCATGACAGAATCAACATTACCAACTTCGTAACCTGTTCTGTGGTCTTTAACCATTTTATACGGGTGAAAAACATAAGAACGAATTTGTGAACCAAAATTTATGTCAAAATTCTCACCTTTTAATTCTGCAAGTTTTTTTTCATGCTCTTGTTGTCTTATAGCTAAAAGTTTTGCAGCGAGCATTTGCATGGCAATAGTTCTGTTTTGTAATTGGGAACGCTCTTGCTGACATTTAATTACAATTCCTGTAGGTTTGTGTAAAATTCTTACGGCTGTTTCAACTTTGTTTACATTTTGACCGCCTGCACCGCCAGAGCGCATGGTATCAAGTTCAATATCTTCAGGCGGAATTGTAATTTCTTTTTCATAATCTTCAATAATTGGCGAAACTTCACAGCTTGCAAAACTTGTCTGACGTTTTCCGTTAGCGTTAAATGGTGATATTCTGACCAATCTGTGAACTCCGCGTTCCGCTTTTGCATAACCAAATGCGAATTTACCCGTAATTTTAATTGTTGCAGATTTTATACCTGCCTCATCACCTTCTGATTTATCAAGCAAATCTACTTTCCAATTACGTTTTTCTGCCCATCTTGTATACATTCTGAGTAGCATTTCCGCCCAATCTTGAGCATCAGTTCCGCCAGCGCCTGCGTTTATTGTAAGCATGGCATCTGCTTCATCATATTCACCTGATAACATAAGCTGAATATCAAATTTATCAAGTTCCTTTTCGAGGTTTGCAAGTTCTGATTCTGTTTCTCTTATCAAATCTTCATCCTGAATTTCTAATGCAACAACAGCATCTGAAATAACAGAATCCCAGCGGTTGAATTTATCAAGGTAATCTTTAATTTCTCTCGTTCTTTGTCCTAATTCACTTGCAAGTTTTTGGTTTGACCATGCTTCTGGCGATTGTAATTGAGCCTCTTTTTCATCAAGTTCTTTTTTTAAAGACTCAATGTCAAAGACACTCCTTATTTTTTTCTATACGTTTTTTTAAAATTTCAATATCCATAAATAAATTTTACAATAAAAAAGCGGAGTAACCAACTCCGCTTAAATAAATTCTCTCAACTATCTAACCACTCTCTTAATCTTGCATACAGCCACTTCTACACATATCACTACCAAACTGCATGCATTTGGTCTGTTTGTCTATTTAACCATAACCAATTTTTGTTGAACTTCTGATTGAGCGTTCATCATTCTTGCGCTAGCCATAGCCATTGATCTGCGTTTTTTAGCACCTCTAAGAATAAATTCCACGCCGTTATAAATATTGTTACTTGGTTCTTCAATTCTTTTTAACATACACATATCCCTTTCATTTGATTAATTGTTTTTAACTTACATATTTTATATCGACATTGCCGAATAAAAACTTTAGACATTTGAAGGGTTTTGTTACATTTCGTTACAAAAGAACATTCAAATTTTATATTTAATTTGACTAAGGTAAAAAAATAGTCGGGGTTTTGCTCAGCAAAACCCCGACTATTTTTTATATATTAACTGCTTAATGACAGGACGTGTTGTTAACACCGTCTAGAATAATTGATGGATTATCGTTACATTTACCTTCTGAATTAATTTTTAAATAATCCAAATTCCCATTATACACTACCCACGCTGTTGCATAGTAATAAGGACGAGTTCCCCACTTTTCTACTTCGTATTCTACGTCTACATCTGGAATCAATTGTTGATACAATGTCTCTCTATCATTTTTATCTATTCCTATAGAAAAATTAAATATATCATTGCCATCCTGATTTTTTCCCTTATTTGGACCATCTATATCAACAGTAATCCTGGTTCCACTATATCTAAAACCTAAAGCCATATTATCTGATAAAACTACCATATATTCCTTTACTTCCTGCTTTCTAGCAAGGTAATTTTCTTCAAAAAATTCGTCACCGCTATAAGTTAATAAAGGGGCATCAGCAAAACATCCTGCATCAAAACCACAATCTTTTGAAACTTTCATAAATTCTGTAATTCTTTTTGCAGCTCGTTCATTTCTACTAGCAAAATCTTCTTCATCTAAATCTTTGAACCACGTATCAAAATCACCATAAATAACTTGAGCTCTGTCAAATGCGTCTGTTAGTGCAGAATATATTTTCTTAACTTTAGTAACTTTTTCTTTATCGCCTGTTGCATGATTTAAATTTGGCAGTGTCAATGCGGCAACAACGCCGATTATGCCGATGACAATTAGGGTTTCGGCTAAAGTAAAGGCTCTAAGGCACTGAGGCACTAGGGCACTAAGTTTTTCTGTGAATAGTGAATTGTGAGTCGTGAACTGACCGTCATTGCGAGTGAAACGAAGCAATCCATTACAAAATGTTCTAAGGCACTGAGGCACTAAGAATTTTCGTGCATTTAAATGCACGCTACAAACTGTGAACAGATTTTGTTTAATAGTTGAATGGCTTAACAGTTGAAAGACATTTCTTAGTGTCTTAGTGCCATTGTAACTTAGTGCTTTTAAATAATTAATAAATTTGTTTGATAGGTTGAAACCCTTACTACAAGCGGGTTTTACCCCCCCCC
>CAYLHN010000078.1:0-8928 GCA_964383455.1 uncultured Muribaculaceae bacterium
GGGACGAAGGGGTCGCACGTTCGAACCGTGTCATCCCGACCATTTAAAAAGAACCGTCCAAAAGACGGTTCTTTTTTTAGATTTACACTAACTAAAAGGATTAAAAAATGGATTTTATAACAATTACTATAGAAATATTAAAATCACTATCTGTTTTTGGCGGATTTGGTGTCGGAATTATTTTATTAACAGTTTTTGTAAGACTTGCAATGTGGCCATTGGGAGTTTCACAGCAACGTTCAATGCGCACTATGCAATTATTGCAGCCTAAAATGAAGGCTATTCAAGAAAGATACAAAAATGACCCTCAACAAATGCAGCAAAAAATGATGGAATTTTACAAGGAACACAAGTTTAATCCTATGGCAGGATGTTTTCCTTTATTAATTCAAATGCCTATATTCATTCTTTTATATTCCGCATTAATGAGTCCGCAATTTATTCAAATTGCAGGTGATGCTCAGTTCTTATTCATAAACAGACTTGATGCTACTCTTAAAACAAATGCAGGAATTTCCAATGACGGTATTTTAGGAGTTTCCAGAGGTGATGCATTTATGCTTGGTAAAAATGCAAAAGTTTATCTGGAAAAAGATGAAGTTCTTGATAATGTAAAAATTTCAAAACCAAACAAAGCTGTTGAAATTCAAGGAGAATTAACTCCGGGACAACCTGTTGATTTCAAAGTCAGCCTTGATAATTTAGATTTAAAATTCAGTCAATTAGACAAAATTCAAAAAGCTGAAATGACAGTAACCGATTTACAAACAAAAGAATCCGAACTTATTACATTTGAAAGAAAAGAAGGACTTTTAATTGCTAACTTCCCTACAAAAGAAGTGCAAAGTTCACTTCACTTAGATGTATTGGCTTTAATTGTGTTATTTGGTTTAACAATGTTTGCCACTCAAAAAATTATGATGGCAACAACAAAAACACAAAATCAAGATCCGGCACAAGAGGCTATTCAAAAGTCAATGAATACATTTATGCCTATTATGCTTACGGCAACATTTGTATTTATTCCTATTCCTGCAGGGGTTCTTTTATATCTCATTTCAAGCAATTTAATTCAAGTCGTTCAAACCGTTGTTATCAACAAACAGCTCGAACTTGAAGATGAAAAGAAAAAAGCAAAAATTGATGATAATGTAGTAGCAAAAGCGAAAAAGGTTGAAAATAAAGAATAAATGCTTGTAAGCGAATTTGATTATGAATTACCTGAAGAACTTATTGCTCAAACGCCAAGCGAAAAACGTGACGAATGTAAGATGATGGTGCTTGATAAGGACTCTCAAACCATCGAACATAAGCATTTTTATAACATTGTTGATTACCTTGACGAAAATTGTATTCTTGTTTTAAATAATACAAAGGTTATTCCTGCACGACTTTTTGGACATAAAGAAACAGGTGCATTAATTGAAATATTTTTACTAAAAGATAAAGGCAATAAACAATGGGAAGCATTAATTAAACCTTCAAAAAGAATAAAAGAAAATACAACTATAAAAATTTCTGAAGATTTAAGTGCAAAAGCTATCGAAAATTTTGGAGACGGAAAATGGTTAATAGAACTTATATATAACGGTATTTTATATGAAATATTGGATAAAGTAGGTAATATTCCCCTTCCGCCGTATATTGAAAGAAAAATGACAGACGATGAACGCAAAAATTTAGATTACGAACGTTATCAAACAGTTTATGCAAAAAATGAAGGCTCTGTTGCAGCGCCAACGGCAGGATTGCACTTTACGGAAGAAACGTTAAAAAAGCTAAAAGAAAAAGGTGTTGAAATTGCGTATGTAAATTTAACTGTCGGTTTAGGAACGTTCAGACCTGTAAAATGCGAAAATATTTTAGACCACAAGATGGATTCTGAAGAATTTGAAATATCAAAAGAAACAGCAGAATCAATAAACAAAGCAAAAAAACAAGGTAAAAAGCTTGTTGCAGTAGGCACAACAACAGTCAGAACACTTGAAACGGCATATCAGCAATATGGCGAAATAAAAGCCTGCAAATCTGCATCTCAATTATTTATTTATCCACCCTATGAATTTAAGGTTGTAGATAACCTTATAACAAATTTTCACTTGCCTAAATCAACGCTTTTAATGCTTGTAAGCGCTTTGGAAGGAAAAGATTTTATATTCAAAGCATACAAAGAAGCTATAAAAAAGCATTATATGTTTTATTCATATGGCGATTGCATGCTATTAAAATAAATTTTTAATATTAAACACTTTGCTTAGATTTTCTTACAACACTTGCAAGAGAAGCGTAAAGCTCTTTGTTTTTAGCAGATTCATCAATACTTGCAGCTTCACTTACATAAGCCAATGCATCTTCAAATTTTCCTAATTTTTGATAGAATTCACTCATTTGAACGTAATACATCGGATTATTTACATCAAGAGAAATTGCTTTTTTCATTGATTCCAAAGCAAAACTTGTATCGCCCTGTTCAAACAATGCAACTGCATTATAAAAATAACCTTGCGCGTTATTTTGATCAAGTTCAATTATGCTTTGGGCGGAATCAAACGCTGATTCGTAATCTTTTATTTGTATATAATTTTTTGCCTGAAGAACATAACCTTCCACATAATTTGGATTATAATGAATTATTTTTTCGATAATTTCTTGAGCCTCACCATATGATTTATTATCAATAAGTACATTTGCATATTCGGTCAAATTAATAATTGAAGGCTCCATGTCGGTAAGCTTTTTCAGAACTTCACATGCTTTGTCATTTTGTTCCAGGTCTACATATATTTTAGCAAGTGAAGACATTGCAAATACATTCTTTGGATTTTGCTTTACAATCAAATCCAAATCGACTTTCGCAGCAACCGGATCACCAAATTTGCTCTTTAACAAAGCATTCAATATTTTTGCATCAATATTATCCGGATTAATTTTTAAAATATTTTTTATTTCATTTAAAGATTTATCATACTGTTCGTTAGTATAATAAGAATATGCTAAAGAATATCTATAATCTGTATTCTCAGGGTCAAGACATATAGCAATATTCATAAATTTAAGTGATTCTTCAAACCATCCGTTTTCTAAATATGCATTTGCCAAATTATATGAATACTTCGGATTTTGAGGTTCTAATTTTACAGCTCTGGATAGATAATCTACAGCCTCTTCTATTTTATTTTCATCAAGCTTAAATAATCCGATATAATTCATTATTAAAGCATTTTCATCTTCATTTTTATATTTAAAGAACAGTTTTTTAGATTTTTCAAAATCACCATTTAAATAATATATTTCTGCCAAAAATGTTTCAATTCTGCAATCATCAGGTTTTAATTTAGCGGCTTTTTCAAGGTACTCAATGGATTTTAAATAATCTTTATATTGATAATGAGAAACTGCAAATTGATAATAAATTTCTTCGTCAAAATCAATATTTGCCTGTTCAAGATTTTCAACAGTTTCGAAATCTTTCATTTTGTTTAAAATTCTTATTCTCTCTGCAAAATTTGCAGGTGTAGGATTTAATTGGTATATTTTTAAAGCTGCCTTTTGAGCTTCTACAAAATTTTCATCATTATAATAAATTGTTTTCATCAGCTTTAAACAATCAATATGTAAAGGATTAATTTCTAACGTTTTTTCAATATAGTTTATTGCACGTTTGTGATTTTCAAGCAGATAATACAGCTCAGCCAGTTGTGACAGAATTTCCACATTATTATTTTCTATAGTCAACGCTTTATATAGCATTTCTATAGCAGGCTTGTAAAAACCCTGACGTTTTAAATCAAAAGATTTAGTTATATAATTTAACACTTCATTTTCATTATTGTTTACTGCCATTATTAAAAAATCCCTTTTTTTTCTTTTTTTGAACTTTTTGTTCGTCTTCGTTATTATTAATTATAATTAAAACTTCGCCTTCGCCTGCCATTTTTAAATTATTTCTTGCTATAGCTTCAAGACTTGTCAGCGTTGAGAAATCTTTTATTTCTTCTTTCAATTTTGTATTTTTCTTTTCTGCATCATTTCTTATTTTTTGTATTTGAACTACTTTTGAACTGTATGCAATTGTTTTAGAAATATTTAAAATAGCGCTAAAACCCAATTGCACAAGACATATTAACAAAATTATAGTCAGGAATGAATAATAAACATTTGATTTAGTTTTGTTTTTTTTATTTTTAGCACGGGCTTTTTTTCTTACCGATTCAAGTTTTACTGTTTTATCGGAAGATTTAACCCTTTTTGCTTTATATTTATTTTTTTCGGAATTTTTATCTTTATCCATTGTATGTTTTATTATATTACAATTTTTAGTATCAGACAATATTAAAAGCTATATTTTGTCGAAACAGAAAATTGATAATTTTGTTCACCTGTACTAAAATGAGACATTTGACTCATTCCGGCTTCGATTTGAAACTTATTTAAATTATTCTTAGCTTTTGGATTATATCTCAACATTAAATCATTTCTACATCTGTCTTGTCCCGGATTAGCTTTTATCATTGCCGCAAGTGAAAAACCTTTACCCAATTTTAACTCCGGGCCTAAATAAATACTACTCCTCTGCTCACCTGAAGAAGTATATTCATCTTTACCAACTGCAGTCGTAAAACCTACATACTTATTATCATATCTTGCAAAAAACTTTGTGCGATATTCAAGCTGGGCAGTATCCATTTCTGCACCAAAAGTTGTACCGAAAGTATAATGTCCTGCTTTGTACTCAATCTCACCTGATGTAGGACTAATTAAATATTCATTTACAATAGGAGCCTTTAATCTTCGAAGATCCTCTATTTTTGTAAAAATATTTTCTTCGGAAAGAACGGATCTTTTCATAATTTGTTTTGGATTATCCATATACAAATTCAAGGTTTCAATATCATTTGTATCTAAAAATAAAATTCCGTTTTCATCGTATTCAACACGACCTTTTATTTTATAATCATCACTGCCCAAAAGTCCGTTTGGCTCTTCTATTGTTTTTTTAGATTCCGGCATAGGAATTTGAACAGATTTCAACTCTGCAGAATTTACATTTTGCATAAAAAATAAACTTAGCAGTATTAGCAGAAAACATTTTTTCATAATTAGATTTTAAAACATTTTACTCTATGTTTCAAATTCATGAAGTTTTATTTCATTTTTATGTTATACTCGTTTAAGAAATGAGGAATTATGTTTAGTAAAGATATAGTATACGAAGTTAACACTTTTTCAATTGGAGATACAAAATCAGGCACAAAAATGGGTAAACTTCAACTTAAAAACCCTGAAGATAACTCTTTGCTTAATTGTATTTTGTGGGAAGAAACACTTAATAAAATTGATTTAAAATTATTTCGATGCAAAAATAAACTAAAAATTGTTTCTGCAACTTTCAATGAAGCATACAATAATTGCCTTGTTAAAGCTCTTGAATTGATTGAAGAAGCACCTATAGGCTTAAACGAAGAACAGACTAAACAGTATTACTCAGGAATAATGTCCTATATTGAAAAAATATCAGATACTAAACTTCAAAATTTTATTAAAGATTTCTTTACTCAACACGAAGATTTAATAAAAATTACTCCTGCTGCTAAACTTATGCACCACAATTATGTCGGAGGTTTACTTGTACATACTTATGAATGTTGTCAAATTGCAGAAGCCGTTATGAATACGACCTTTCAAAGAATAAAAAAAGATGATGTTTATGCTGCTTGTATACTTCATGATATAGGCAAAATATTTGAATACAAAATTGATACAGAAACAGGGCTAATTGATTACGATGAGGATTTTGAAAAAGATTGGATTTCTCATTCTCAATATGGATACACACTTTGTATGTCAAATAATTTTAAACACATTGCAAAAATGATAGCAACACATCATGGAAGAGCTGAATGGGGAGCTATTGTAGATCTTAACGAAAAAGATTTGGAATCATCATTATATATAGTTCATCATATAGATGATTTGTCAGCAAAATTTGGTAAAATAAATGTATCAATGTTATAAAATAGGTAAGTATGAAAGTAAGTTATAAAGTACCTGCAACAACAGCAAATTTAGGACCAGGCTTTGATTGCCTGGGTATGGCGCTGCCATTGTATAACATTATTACCATAGAAGAAACCGTTCTTCCAAGTACGGGTATAGAAATCAATGTAATGAAAGACCTTGAAAACGAAGAATTGCTTGAATTAAATAATATACCTGAAGACAAAGATAATCTTGTTTTTAAAGCTGTTGAAATGCTTTATAATATGATAGGACAAGACGCCAACGAATTAAAAATTAATATAAAATCAAACATTCCAATAGCCAGAGGTCTTGGAAGTTCAGCTTCAGTAATAGTAGGAGGCCTGCTTGCTGCCAATGAATTACTTGGATTTCCCGCTGATACAGATGCGTTATTATCTATTGCAACAGATGTTGAAGGACATCCTGATAACGTAGTTCCTGCAATTTTAGGAGGGTTTGTATTATCTTCACTTGAAGATGACGGTTCCATTATTTATACAAAAGCAGAATGGCCAGAAGAATGGCTTATTACAGTTTGCGTACCTGATTTTGAACTTGCAACAAATGTTTCCCGCTCAGTCATACCGGAAAATGTACCAATTAAAGATGCAACTTTCAACGCAAGAAGGCTTGCTATGCTAATACAAGCTATTAATACAAAAGATGAAAAACTTATGAAGTCAGCTTTGGATGATAGATTACATCAACCTTACAGAGAAAAATTAATCCCGGGATTTTTAGAAATAAAAGAGTCGCTAAAACATGAAGAAAATATTTTGGGTACGGTTATAAGCGGAGCCGGCCCGTCTATAGTTATAATTTCTAAGAAAAATAGTGTTGAAAAAATCAAAAATACAGTAAAAGAAATTTGGAATAATTACAATATCAATTCAGAAATTAAAACTATGAATGTAGAAAAAAATGGTGCTTCTAAGGTAGAATAGACAATCTTTTTAAAATTTCATAACCAAATAGCAGCGTACCGATTATAGCACTGAAAGAACTTGCAACAACAACTGCACCCGCAGAAATATCCTTTGCTATGCCCACTAAACGCGAATATCTGTTATGAAATACAGCATCTAAACCATATTCCAAACTTGTGTTTATAAACTCTGCAACCATTACATTTGATATAGCTAAAATTAATATACATATTTTTTCAATTTCCATTTTAAACAGAATTGCCGACAATACAACTAAAATTGCAGCTAAAATATGAATTCTTATGTTTCTTTCCGCTTTTAATGAAATTCTTAACCCTCTCCCTGCATTTTTAAATGTACTCAACATACCTTGTGATTTGAATTTAGACATTTTTATCCTCTATACACTTCAACGCTTCTTTTTGAGCTTCTACAACAAAATTATAATCTTCTTCTGTTTGATGATCAAAACCTAATAAATGCATTATACCATGGGCAATTAAAAAGCATAGTTCTTCTTCTTTAGTAACACCTTTTTCTTCGGCACTTTTCATTATTTTATCCAACGCCAGAATAATTTCTCCCAAATTAATTTCTCCGTCAAAAATAAAACGCGCATCAGGTTCTTCATCCGCAAAAATTGCAAATGTTATAATATCTGCAACATAATCTTTATCTCTGTATTCTTTATTAATTTGATGAGTTTTTACACCATCACAATAAAGAATATCAAAAGATATTGTGTCATAATCCTGACCATACAAACAAGATTTTTCAAATATATCAGCTCTTTTTAAATAATAAAGCAAAACATTTCGTGCAATTTGAATTAATTTGGCTTCATCAACAGGCCAATCCGGATAAATATTTTCGCTAAAAATGTTAATTTCCGGTTTGTTCATTGTTACCTTGCTCTAATTTTTTGACCTTCTCTTCCATCTCTTTATCCATTAAATGCATTTGATTTGGAAAAATAATATCAGAATTTTTAAATTCTTCTGCGATATTTTGTTGATACTTTATTCTATCGTGTTGCGTACCTCTCAAAATTCTGCTGAAAGTAGCAGCAATTACTTTTAAATCTTTGAGAGTCAGCGGGCAATCTGAAAGTTGATTGTCATTAATTCTTTCATCAATAATTTTTTTGATAATAGATTCAATTTCTTCTGTTGTATTTGCCTTCATAGCTCTTACTGCAGCTTCAACAGCATCCGCAATCATAAGAATTGCAACTTCTTTTGTTTTTGGCTTTGGACCTGAATACCTAAACTGTTCTTCTTTAACGTTTTCAGCACCTTCTTCTTGCACAGCCTGATTATAGAAATAACTTGCAAGTCCGTCCCCATGATGCTGTAATATAAAATCACAAACAATTTGCGGTAAATTATATTCTTTTGATTTTGCGATTTCTACCCCATCTTTTGTATGAGAAGTTACAACCATTTTACTTAACCGCGGATTAAGCTTTTTATGCGGATTTTCAATCCCGAAAGAGGATTGATTTTCAACAAAGAAAAATGGTCGTTTTAACTTTCCTATATCGTGATAATAAGCACCCACTTTTGCCAAAATAGGATTAGCTCCGATTGCTTCAGCCGCAGCCTCACATAAATTTGCAACCATCAAGCAGTGATGATAAGTTCCGGGAGCTTCCATTTGAAGTCTTTTTAAAATAGGCTGGTTGTGGTCAGCAAGTTCTGCAAGTGCATATGGAGTAACAATTTTAAATACTTTTTCAAGTAAAGGTAATACCCCTAAAACTATCATACTGCTGATTACACCATTTAAAAATGCATATAAAGCATCTCTTGTTATTAAAACATTTTCGATATCAATTAAGAATTTTTCTAATAAGTATATACTTACAACAAATAATGCACCAATAAAAGCAATATATAAACCGGCTTTTATCAAATCAAATCTTCTTGTAAAATTAACTTTTGACATAAATACGGCAGAAACAATACTTATAAGAATAAAA
>CAYLHN010000079.1:0-8848 GCA_964383455.1 uncultured Muribaculaceae bacterium
TTGCAACAAAAACAGTGTGATAAATGATTTCAATTGTAACAGATTTAATCAAAAATGGTTATGCATAAGCAGCTGGCGGGGACGTATATTTCAGAGTTAAAAATTTTAAAAATTACGGTATGCTTTCAAAACAGCCGATAGACCAGCTTGAAAGCGGAGCAAGAGTTGAAGTTGGAGATTTAAAAGAAGATCCGCTTGATTTTGCATTATGGAAAAAGGATGAAAAATTCGGCTACAATTCACCTTGGGGAGTAGGCAGACCCGGTTGGCACATTGAATGTTCAGCTATGAGCAGAAAACATTTGGGCAAAACTATCGATATTCACGCAGGCGGTGCTGATTTAATTTTTCCTCATCACGAAAACGAAATTGCTCAATCAGAATGCGCAAACGGATGCAAATTCGTAAATTACTGGATGCATAACGGTTTTGTAACCATAAATAAAGAAAAAATGTCAAAATCTTTAGGCAATTTCTTAACTATTGATAAAGTTCTTGAAAAATATGACTCTAACACAATAAGATTATTTATTTTGACAAATCACTACAGAATGCCTGTTGAATTTTCCGAAGAATCCTTGAATTCGGCACAAGCAGGTGCAAAACGTATGCTTAATGCAAAAGCTACAACTGTTGACGAAACTCTTGATATTACACAAACAGAGGAATATAAGCAATTTATTGATGCAATGGATGATGATTTAAATACATCAAAAGCTCTTGCGGTATTGTTTGATTTGGTTAACAAAGCAAATAAGGATGAAAAAAATGCTTACACTCTGCTTGTAAAATTAGGTGAAGTTTTAGGATTTAACTTTACAAAGACTGAATTATCAGAAGATGAATTAAAAGAAAAACTCGAATTAGTAAGTAAAGACTTGGAATTGGAACTTAATTCAATGGAAGAATTAATTGAATTAAGACAAAAATCCAGAACAGAAAAGAATTGGGATATGGCAGATAAAATTCGACTTGCCCTTGATAAAGTCGGAATAACATTAAAAGATTCAAAGGATGGAACTACTTGGGAATTAAAACATTAAAAAATATATTTTTAGGATTTATAATCTTATCATTAGTTTTTGTAAATCCTAAAATTTTTGCACAAAATAATGAGCAAGAAACAAATAAAAATGTAAGAGTTGCAATCGGAAACCAAAATTTCAGTAACTATAGCTACGAAAAACTGAGTTTTTTTGGAACTTCAGATATTCAAATTTATGATATAAAAAGCAATAATTTAATAACAGAAATCCCATCTGAAACATCTTTTGAAGTATCACGCAAATCTAATTCATTTGAAATAACTTTTAATAACGATACAAAAGCCATCTCGGACGATTTTGGTATAAACTGCACTGACGGACTTATCGGTATAAAAGATTTAAAAAGAAAAGGTAAACAAGCTCTTTATCACAGCAGTTTTGAAATAATTAAAAAACCTAAAACAGACAACTATTTTTATGCGGTAAATGTTTTAGATATACAAGATTATTTAAAAGGTGTAGTTCCCAATGAAATGCCTACACACTTTGGACTGGAAGCATTAAAAGCTCAGGCAGTTGCTGCAAGAAATTATGTATTGAGTCCACGAACAAAACTTGTTGACGAATACGATGTCGTTGATTCGGTATCAAGCCAAGTTTATTTTGGTGCAAATACAGAAGAAAAACTTTCTAATGAAGCTGTTGATAAAACAGACGGAATTGTTGCTTTATATAATTGGAATTTAATATTAGCCCAATACAGTTCAACTGCAGGAGGATACACAGAAAGCTTTGCAAACGCTTTTTCTGACCCGGTTACTAAAAAATTCCCGTCTGATGCAAAACCTTATTTAATCGCAAAAGCAGATATGATAACCCAGCAGCCCTTAAAAACAGAAGAACAGGTTGCAGAATATTACACAAATACGCCTGATTCTTACGATATACGCTCTCCATACTACCGCTGGCAAAAAGTTTGGAATGCGCAAGAATTAGAACAGATTTTATCAAAAACCCTTGTTGAACAATCTAAAACAGGTTTTGTTTACCCAAAATTACAAAAAGCAAGCGATTTTGGCAGATTAAAAGACATAAAACCAAAACGCAGAGGTGATTCCGGAAAACTTATTGATATCGAAATTGTCACAGATAGAGGAATTTACACTGTACAAAAAGAACTTGTTATAAGAAGAGTCTTTCAAAAGAATAATATTTCTCTGCCGAGTGCAAATGTTGTATTTGATTTGACATTTGACAATAAAAATAATCTTACAGATATCGCGGCATATGGTGGAGGATTTGGACACGGAGTCGGCATGAGTCAATACGGAGCCGGCTTTATGGGAAAAGAATTAAAATTTTCCTATGATAAAATTTTAAAGCACTACTATACAAATATTGCACTTGGAACAGAACCTGTAATTATTTCTGCGCACCCTACACAACAAAAATATACTCAAAAAATATATCTCGATTATAAAAATGCAGATTTAATTATAGACAACAGATTTAATCTTTCAAACATAAATATGGAAGTTAACGGAAAAGAGTATAAAATCCCATTAAAAACAGGATTTTCATTATTTAGAGCACCTTTGAGAATTGATATTTCCGAATTGATTAAAAAGGGTGAAAATACAATAACCTTCAAATATCCGCTTGAAGAAGGTTCAATGAAAGGCGCAAGACTTTATGTGGAGGCGATAAATCCTAATGTCGGAAAATACGGATTCTAAAGCAAATAATACTACAACCATACTAAAAGCAGCATGGTTGATTGCTGTTGTTACCGTTGTCAGCAAACTTGTAGGATTTTTTAGAGATATTATCGTTGCGAATTATTACGGAGCAACAACCGTTTCTGACGCTTATTTTTATGCTTATCAGTTTCCTGCTCTGGCAATAACACTTTTGGGTGGAATTGGAGGGCCTTTTCACAGCGCAACAGTTGCAATTTTTACAAAAATAATTCCCAATTTAAAAGAAAAGCCGCCTGAAGTTGCAAAAAATTTATTTAATACATTTTTAACAACAAGCTTTGTATTTTTTACTATTTTAACAGTAATTTTATTCTTCTTTTCCAATCAAATAATGGGGTTGATAATCTCGGATGGAAGCGCTGAACTGGTTAATCTTGCGGCGCTACATTTAAGAATAATGTGCCCATCAATGATAATTGGCGGATTAATAGGTATATATTACGGTATTCTAATAACTTATAAAGAATTTATGCTGCCAAGCTTATCACCCATTGTTGTAAGTATGGTAATTATTGGAGCATTATTATTTACAGGCGGAGACAAATCAGGCGTTGTTCTTGCAACAGCAACGGTTGTTGGCGCATTATGCCAATTATTGCTTCAAATACCAAAAGTCAGAATGATTGGTTACAAAATAAAACCAAATTTTGATATAATAAATAATCCTAACTATAAAAGTATTTTGGAATTATTATTTCCTGCGGTATTAAGCTCTACAATAGGACAAGTACATATTTATATTGATATGTTCTTTTCATCTTGCCTTGAAGAAGGTGCTTGGACTGCAATTGGTTTTGCAAACAGAGTGTTTCAATTCCCTGTAGGAATACTGGTCACGGCCTTTTTAGTTCCGCTATTTCCTTTGTTTTCAAGGCTTGCAGGTGAAAAAGATTATGACGGAATAAGAACTTACTTTAATAAAGGCGTTGGTGTTTTATTCTTTGCATCTATACCAATTATAATAGGTATTTTGGTTCTTGGTTATGATGGGGTAAAAATTGTTTTTGAAAGAGGAGCATTTAACGATAATGCTACATTTATGGTGACTCAGGCCTTGTGGTTTCTGTCATTTTCAATACTGCCTTATGTTTTCAGAGATTCTATAACAAGAGTTTATTATTCTTTTAATGATTCTGCAACTCCATTTTATGTTGCATTTTCATCAATTGTCTTAAAAGTTTTATTTAATTACATTTTAGTTAAAAAATTAATGCTTGGAATTGGCGGTATTACTTTATCAACATCACTTGTAACCCTTTTTAATGCAACTATTTTGGGCATTTTAATAAGTAAGAAAATAAAATTAAATTACAAGGAATTGTTTATAAATCTGTTTAAAATGTGTATAGCAGGCGCAATTACATTTGTAATATGCTATTTTGCATCAAAATATCTGCACGCACACGAACTTATAAGAATTGCAGTAATAGGAACTCTTTGTATTGGAGTTTATACAGGCTTGAATCTTGCAATAAAAATGGAATACGCAGATGAGTTAGTCAAAAGAATGGTGGAAAAGTTTAAGAAATAATGGATACAAAGAAAATATCAGACATATTGAATAATGATGGTGTAATCGCATTTGTAACCGATACGGTATGGGGTATCGGATGTTTGCCAACTTCGAAAAAAGCTGTTGAAAAAATTTATGAAATTAAACATCGTGATACTAAAAAACCTTTAATATTAATGTCTGATAGCGACAAATATCTGAGAACATATGTAAAACCTTTATCAATACTTGCAAACGAACTTATAAAAAAACATTTTCCCGGAGCACTGACGCTTGTTGTAAATAAATCAGACAATGTTCCTGACTATATCACAAGCGGATTAGAAACAGTCGGTATAAGAGTTCCTAATAACAAAACATTTGCAAAAATTTGTCAAGCAACAGAAGGTCATGTACTTGCGACTACAAGTGCAAATCTCTCTAATGAACCAGCCGCCTTAACATATGAAGAAGCATTAAAATACATAGGCGATAAAGTTGATTTGGTAGTAGAAGATTATGGTGAAAAAGCACAAGGCAGAGCCTCAACAGTTGCAGGAATTTTTCCGAATAACATAAAAATATTTCGTCAAGGAGATATTGTCATTAATATCTAAATTTCATACATTTAATGTATTCTAAAAAATATTTAATTTTGTATAATCTTATCATGAACAGCAAAATTTTAGGAAGAAATATTCAAAGAGAACGTTTAAGATTAGGTTTATCACAAGAAGCTTTTGCAAGTATGCTTGGCGTAACAGGCAGTTATATTGGCAAAATTGAATCAGGAACTATCGAATTATCATTAAGTAAAATACAAGAAATTTCTGCTGTACTCAAAGTTGATATAAACAATCTAACAAAATTTTAATTAAGCAGCAAATTTAAGTTTCGGATTGTAACTTAATTTCGATTTATCTATTTTTCCGTAAGCAGTCACAGATAAAAACGGTGCTTTATTTTCTTGGCCAAAAGTATCATGACAAAGACCTTTTTGCCACCAAGCACAGCCGGAACACAAATCTTTATGAACTTCAGGTGTCATAACCCATTTCATTCTGCGCATTATTTCACTAAATTTATATGTTTTTCCTGCCTCTATACCAATCAAAGATTTTACTTTATTATCAAGCTCACTAACGGCTTTTTCCCTGCAAGAATTACCTTTACTGCCATCGTTTGGACATTTTTTACACAAATCATCTTTCCCGCTTAAAATAAAAATATCAGTATCAGGGTTTTCTTTTAACTGCTTTGATATTTTATCCCAGCTTGTTACTTGATTTTGATTATAGTTATTTCCTTTATAACCGGGCAAACACAAAAAATGATGCGGCCTTAACCCGATTGTCATATTTGAACTCATTTTTTATTTGCCTTATTTTGTTCTTCGGCTCTTTCATCAATTTCCTGTTGAAGAAGATTTGCCATTAGTTTTTCGTATTTTTCAGGATGTTCATCTGCTAATTTTTTCAAATCTGCAAATGTTTTATTATCATGCTTATAATTTTCTTCAAGAACAACTCTTGTTCCTTCAATAAACGATTTTACAGGGTTGTAATCACGAGTTGAGTACTTCATAGCCTGATTTATACCGCCCTTTGTCATAGACAATAAATCTTGAGCTATTTCATTTTCAGGTTTTAGATTTTTGAACACTGCAGAAATTATCATACGAGGTATAATTTGATTAGTTGCCCATTTACCTTTTTTCAAACGTTCAGACATCATACCCATTGAAGTATCAATAACAATTGTTCTGCCTTGATTTAACAAGAAATCAACAGCTTTATAACCTGTATCTGCTTTTGGAACAAACATTCCTAATCCGCCTGTAGCAAGTTTTTCTGCGGCGCTTATTGATGCACTTTTTACTAATTTTTTAATAGCCTCAGAATTAAAATCTTGAGAGTTATCTATTTTATTTGTAAGTTTATCCGAACCATCAACTGCAACTTTTATACCAAAAGTCATTGCAGAATTAAATATAACTTTTCCAAATCCTGCAGGAGGATTCATTAATGTTGTTGCAATAGCCAATGCTGAACGAGTAACACCTCTTACAAATGCCGCACCTATTTCTTGAGAACGATTGTACTCGTCAACACGTTTTTGTATATCGTTTTTATTACCGTAAGCTTTTTCATAAGATTTTTGATAATCAGCTTTAATATCAGCTAATTTCTGACCTTTAGATGTTTGTTTTGAAGTTTCTTTAGATGTTTCTACCAAGAATTTTGCTACAAAACCATATGCTTTGTATTTTTCTTCTTCGGTAGCTTTTTTTGCATCTAAACCACCAGCATTTAAAACTGAATCAAGAACTTTTTTATCGCCTAAAACTTTTACTAAAGAATTTTCCATTTCATCAAAAATAGTTTCTTTAGAAGTGCTAACTGTATAACAAGGCATCATTGCAGTTATCATTGGTGCAGTTTTATACTCAGTAATATCAGAAAGATTACCTGAAAGTTTATTGTATCTTTCAATGTGTTCATTTAAATTACCGCTGATATATTTTGCGGTACAGTCTGCAACTGCAGCAGCTTCGTATTGTTGAGCTTTCTTATTGTAACGTGCTATATTGGCGTGATTGTAATCAATACCAAACATATCTTTAAATTTTTCTGTAAATTTATCCTCTTTTATTGAAGTGTTTAAATCTTTTACCTGAGCCTTGTAAGTATCAATATCTTTTTGCACGATTGTTGCTCTGTTCTTTGAATTCCATAGAACACTAACGGCATCTGCAGTTTTGCCTGCCCAGCCATCTGTTGCAAGCTGTCCGTCTAAAGCTTTTTGAGCGTTATTTGCAGTTAATTCTAATGAATCTGCAACTTTTTTATACTCTTTTAATCTGTTTGATTTTCCTGTAAAATTAATAGGACATGTAACTTTATTTTCAGAAATTGAGCGTTCAAAAGTATCGGCTTTTTGAACAAACAAATTGCCTAAAACTCTTTGTGAAGGAGTATTTTGAATATTTCTGACAGGAATATTAAAAGATACTAAATTAATCACACTTTACCTTACAATAAAATTAGCTCACTGAAATAAAGTCAGCTAAAAAAAAATAATTGCCTTGTTACAGGCAATTATTAATTTTTATTTACATAATTTTTATGTTGTAAAATAAATTAGTATCTTACACCACCATAGTTCATTAGGATTAATGCTTGTTCAGTAGCTGATTTACCTTCAAGTTGTCTTTGAAGTTGTGCTTGTTGTTGTTGATTCAAATCTCTAACACCATTTATAAATGCATTTGCACCATCACCCAATTTATCACAAAGGGTATTTACTAAATCATTATAATGCAATGTATTACCAAAAGGTAAAGCAGCATTTAAAACAGTCTTTAATGAAGTTCTTACAGCACCATCACCATTAGCACGTGATTCTGTAGCTGTCATAACAGCACCTGGTAAATCCCCTGCAGTTATTAAAGTTCCACCAACAGAAACGGCTTCGCCACCTGCAAACAACACCATATCCGTCATTAAATCTTGTACAAATGCACCAAACTGGTTATCTTGTTTACCTTGTTCAATATATTTATTTGTAAATGTGCCCAACGTATAATCATTCAAACGTTTATTAACACTTGTTTGTAATGACTTATTTGTAGGATCTTGTGATAATGTTTTTATATCTGCTTGTAATTGAACTAAATCTTGTGCATCAACATGAACGCTTAATGTACCACCATTTGATTCTCCACTGGCAAATCTTTGACCTCCTGTAGCTAATCTTAGAGCATAAGCTATATCTTCATTAGACGAATTTTCGTCCAAATTTCTTACAGCATTTTGTAAATTTTCATTATAATATTTATCAACTGAAGAGCCAAACGGAGAAGAGCCCTTTTCAGAACGTAATTCATCTGTTCCTTCATCGAAAACGCCAGCATTTGCTTTTATACGACTTATTAATGTTCTTTTAAATGCAAAATCTTCTGCTTCTTTTTGATCTTTTTCAGCTTGAATTGCAGCTTGTTCGTCAGATTTTTTAGTCATTAAGCGGCTATATCCTGCTTTGTTTTCTTCAACTGTAGGATTATCTGATACATCTACATTACCCGCATAGGTAAATTCCGCATTTAAACGGATGTTATTCGGATTATTTCTATCGAATACCTCAGGATTTAATTGGTATAACATTTCTTTTGCATCTGCTATTGTTGCATCAGGATTAGTTTGTTTTAAAATATCTAATTGACGTGCTGCAATTTTATCAAAAGTATCACCAAAGTTAACTCTCGAATCGGTAAATGATTGTTCATTCATTGAAGCAACTTCTTGATTTAAACTTTGTTGATCTGCTGCGGCTTGTTGTTCTGCTGCTTCAGCTTGGGCAATCTGAGTATCAAAATCTGCAACTTGAGTTTCTAAATCAGTACCCTTTTGTGCTAACTCTGTACCTGCTTGCTGCAATTCTGCACCTTTTTGTTCCAATTCAGAACCTTCTGTTTGTAATTGAGAACCTGTTTGTTCTAAGTCTGCACCTTTATTTTGAAAAGCTGTCAATGATTGTTCTTGTTGAGCTTCTTGACCTTCTAATTCTTGTTTTTGTGCTTCCAATTGTCTGATTTCATTATCTAAATCTGC
>CAYLHN010000080.1:0-6838 GCA_964383455.1 uncultured Muribaculaceae bacterium
TTAAATGCAATCTCTGTTTTTAATGAAGTCATAAAAGAAAGAGGATTGGAAAAAGAATTAAAAAGCACAAAAACAACCAACGAAAATAACAGATACAAAAAAGGTTACGAAATACAAAACCCTATGTATGGTGATGAAATCGTACAAAATATGAAGGGTTTACCAGATGATATGGGAGCAGATGTTGCAAGATTTTTAACAGAAGTTTGCTTCGGTGATTTTTATACAAGAGAGGGTTTAGACCTTAAAAAGCGTGAACTTATGACAATAGCAATATTAACGACAACAGGTAACACAGGAGTTTTAAGAAGTCATATCAAAGGAAACCTGAAAGCAGGTAATTCAATTGAAACAATCACTGCTGCAATTATTCAGGTTATGCCGTACGTCGGTTTCCCAAATTCCTTTGCAGCTTTGAAGACGGTTAAAGATGTCATGAGCGAAAAATAAAAGGAGTAAAATTTATGAAAAAAACACTATTATTAACACTTTCGATTTTATTTTTGACATCTAATTTATGTTTTGCGTTTAGTTTTAACAAAAAGGAGGATAAAATGCAGACATTACAAGACTACTCTAAAACTATAATGTTTCCTGTAGGAAATACAAATGATGCTTATGCAAAATATTTTATAGGCCAAAGTTATATCGCTCCGATTTCAACAGAACAGGTAAAAATGTATAATGTAACTTTTGAACCAAAATGCAGAAATAATTGGCATATACATAAAGCTAAAAAAGGCGGAGGTCAAATTTTAATTGCAGTAGGCGGTCGCGGTTATTATCAGGAATGGGGCAAAAAGCCTGTTGAAATGAAACCGGGTGATGTAATTAACATACCCGCAAATGTAAAACACTGGCATGGTGCTGCTCCCGACTCTTGGTTTTCACATATTGCAGTAGAAGTTGACGGAGAAGAAACAGAAAACGTATGGCTTGAACCGGTAAGCGATGCAGAATATAACAAACTTAAATAAAATAATACAAAGGAGTGTAACAAATGAATATAACAGTAATTACAGGAAGTGCAAGAAAAAACGGAACATCAAATTATTTGGCTGATGAATTTATTCGTGGTGCAAAAGAAAAAGGGCATGAGATATTTATATTTGATTCCGCTCACTCGGATGTCAAAAGTTGTCTTGGATGTAATGCTTGCAGTATGGGTTCAAAACCTTGCATACATAAAGACGATTTTGTAAAACTTAGAGAAAATTTATTAAACTCGGAAGTTATTGTTTTCGTAACTCCTATATATTATTTTGGCATGACTTCAACATTGAAAAAAGTAATTGACAGATTTTACAGTATTGATCCACAACTTAAAGAAAAACAAAACAAAGCTGTTTTAATTTCTGTTCAGCACTCACCTGTTGATGTTGTAAAAGATTCTTTAAATCAAAATTATCAAATGATTTTAAATTGGTTAAATATCGAAAACGCAGGTATTATAAATGCTATCGGCATAGAAAGCGTTGAACAATTAAAACAAACTCAATATCCGAATATTGCTTACGAATTAGGTAAAAATATTTAATAAATATAGTTATATTTTAATAACAAAATTGTTATACATTAAAAAGTGTCCTCGTTAATAAGGACACTTTTTAATGTTTTTATATTTGATTTAAATTAATGACAGGATGTATTATTTACGCCATCCAAAATAATTGACGGATTATCATTACATTTGCCTTCTGAGTCTGTTTTCAAATAATCTAAATTTCCAAAATCAAGAATCCAGCCGACAGCATATTCAACTCCAATACTTACTCCAGGAAATACTTCATTATACTGACACCAATTAGAATAACATTCATCTTTATCTTCACCTATTACAACTTGAAAAATATCGCTTCCCCACATATTATTACCCTTATTGGGGCCATCTATGTCAAAACGTATAACCAAATGTTCATCAAAATTTCTATCAGAATAAAAAGCTAGAGACGTACCATCACTTAATATAGCAGAATATGCACCAACAGAATCCAGATATTCTTGTAAATTGTCGTTAGATGACCACCACCAAGCGGAAGCGGGATATTTCATTGGAGCTGATGAAAAACATCCTTCATTATTATAACCACAAACCTTTGAGACTTTCATAAATTCGAGAATTTTATCAGCATCACACTTTGGCCAACTATCATTACATTTCCATTCATCAACATAAGATCCATAATTTGCTTTTGCTCTGTCAAAAGCTTCTGTTAAAGCTGAATATATTTTTTTAACTTTGGTAACTTTTTCTTTATCGCCTGTGGCGTGATTCAAATTAGGTAGTGTCAATGCTGCTACAACACCAATTATGCCGATAACGATTAGAGTTTCGGCTAAAGTAAAGGCTCTAAGGCACTGAGGCACTAAGTTACTAAGGAATTTTCGTGCATTTAAATGCACGCTACAAGATACTAAAGCTGCGCGTACCCGAATAATCCAAGACGCTCTAAGGCACTGAGGCACTAGGAGACTAAGTTTTTTTGTGAGTCGTGAGTGGTGAGTCGTGAACTGACCGTTTTTGCCAGTGAAACATTTTGTTGTTTTAATTTGTTCGATAAATTTTTTCATATTATTCTCCTTTGTTATTTTTCCATTAATAAATAATTAATCTTAGTGCCTTACTGCCGTAGTATCTTAGTATCTTTTTTCATAACTTTCTCCTTTAATTTTGTTTTAAAAAGCTATAAAATATCATTTTATGATAATATTATAACCATAAATGATTAAAATGCAACTATTTTATTTAATTTTATGTTCGTATTATTATCTTTTTATGAGAATAAAAATAAAGTATACTTATGTTAGAGGTATTTATGCAAACATTAAGTGTACTTTTGGGAAAACGTATAAAAGAAATTCGTGAGTCAAAAAATATTAAGCAGGTAGAACTTGCCAATATGATTGACATTGAACCTACAAATTTGAGTAAAATAGAAAAGGGTGTTCATTTGCCAAAAGACGAAACAATAAATAAAATATTAAATGCATTAAATACTGATATCAATGATTTATTTGAATTTGAACATATAAAGGATAAAGAAGAACTGGTAAAAAGCATTAACAAATTACTATCTGATGCAAAAATAGAAGATTTACAGTTCTTTTACAGAGTTTTGTTGTCTTATTACGAAACAGGACACAAAAAATAACATAAAAAGCAAATCGGCTGACATTTGTCAGCCGATTTGCTTAATTATAAATATTTATTTTAAATTTTTCATTGTAGGGAAGGCGATTACGTCTCTAATTGTCTGAGAGTTAGTTAAAAGCATAACCAATCGGTCAATACCCATACCCATACCGCCTGTTGGAGGCATACCGTATTCCAAAGCTTCAATAAAGTCTTCGTCTATTTCCATTGCCTCATCATCACCGTTTGCTTTTGCAAGTGCTTGTGATTCAAATCTTGCACGCTGATCAATAGGGTCTGTTAATTCTGAAAATGCGTTTGCGATTTCCCAGCCGTTTACACGCGTTTCAAAACGTTCTGTTAAACGTTTGTTGTCTCTGTGAACTTTTGCAAGAGGTGAAATTTCAAGAGGGTAATCAGTAATATGAATTGGCTGAATTAAACTTGGTTCAACTTTTTCTTCAAATACTTTATCAATTACTTTGCCCCAAGAATCGCAGTCTTCTGTATTTACGCCTACAGATTTTGCAAGTTCGTGAGCTTCTTCAACGCTAAAACAAGTGTTGAAATCAATACCTGTATATTCCTGAACTGCACCAAGCATTGTTTTTCTGTCCCATGGCGGAGTTAAATCAATTTCGTGTTCGCCGTATTTAATTTTAGTTGTTCCGAGAACTTCTTGGGCAACAAAGGCAACCATATTTTCTGTTAATTCCATCATATCGTTGTAATCTGCATATGCCTGATACAATTCTATCATTGTAAATTCAGGGTTATGACGGGTATCAATACCTTCATTTCTAAAGCATTTTCCTATTTCATAAACTCTTTCCGAAACCCCGCCGACAATTAATCTTTTTAAATACAATTCAAGAGCAATTCTCATAGTCATATCCATATCAAGAGCGTTATGGTGAGTGTTAAAAGGTCTTGCGTTTGCACCTGATGCTACTGTTTGTAATATTGGAGTCTCAACTTCCAAATAACCTCTTTTTGCCAAAAATTCTCTTATTTTAGAAATAATCAAACTTCTTTTTCTAAATGTATCTCTTGTTTCTTCGTTTACAATTAAATCAACGTAGCGTTGTCTGTATTTTGTTTCGACATCTGTTAAACCATGGAATTTTTCAGGTAACGGTAAAAGAGCTTTACACAAAACAGTATATTCTGTTGTTTTTATAGAAAGCTCTCCTCTTGGAGTTCTTCTTATAGTACCTTTAAAACCTACTATATCACCAACGTCTACAAGTTTAAGCATTTTAAAATTTTCATCACCCAAATTTTGTTTATGATTAAAAATTTGAATTTTTCCTGTATCGTCCTGTAAATCAACAAACATGCCTGTATTACGCATAGCCATTATACGTCCTGCAATAGCGTATTCGTCCTCTGTTTCTTCACCTGCAGGAAGGTCTTTATATTTTTCTTGTAACTGAGCCGCAGTTGCGGTTTTTTCATATTTATAAGGATATGGATTTATTCCCTTATCTGCAAAGTCAGTTAATTTTTGAACTCTTGCTTGTCTAATGTTTTCTTTTGGTGAAATTGAATTTTTGATTTCTTGTGTTGTCATTTTCATTTCCTTTATTTTCTTATATTATCATTTTATTTTAATTTGGAATTGGCGCAAGTTTCGAATCTTGCTCTTTTGAAGTATTTGGCACCTCAATTTTTACTGCTTTTACTTCGACTTTTTGCGGTGATTTATTTTCTTCTTTGTCTTTATTTTTAAAGATATTTTTTTTAGCAGGTATTACAGGTTCATCTGTATTTTCAAATTCATCATTTGAAGTTGTTTCTGTTTGTTCAGCAGGAATAACATCTTCATTATCAAATGTTTTTTGAGCTGATTCAGGTGTGATAATAACAGGACTTTGTTTAAGTTTAAACGGTTTTAACTCAACAGGAGGATAATCAAAATCAGGGCTTCCGTATTGTTCTGTTGCTACTCTCATAACATCTTTCCAGATAAGTGCAGGAACAGTACCACCTGTCAAATTACCCATTTTTGTATTGTCATCGTTACCTACCCATACACCGGTTACAATATTAGGTGTGTAGCCAAAGAAAGTTGCATCTTTGGAATCGTCTGTAGTACCTGTTTTTGCCGCTGCAGGTTTTCCTATATTAGCAGCCGCACCTGTTCCGCTTTGAATAACAGTCTTAAGCATTGCAGTCATTGCTGCCGCAGTTTCAACAGCCATAACTTTTGATGCTTTTATTTGCGGAGCGGTATATATAACTTTTCCGCGTGAAGTTTCAATACTTTCTACTGCATAAGGTTCAACTTTATATCCGCCATTTGAAAAAACACCGTATGCTCTTGTTATTTCAAATAATTTTACGCCATTTGAACCTAAAGCAATTGTATAGTCGTATTCAATTGGAGTAGTTATGCCCATTACCCTTGCAAGCTGAATAACAGGTCTTATGCCAACATATTCAATTAATCGAGCCGCACATACATTTGATGAAACCATCAATGCCGTGTACAAAGGAATTTCACCTCTGTATTTGTAACCATAATTTCTTGGAGCCCAATTACCTATTCGTACAGGCATATCCTGAATCATGTCGTTAGGATTTAACCCTTTTTCTATTGCTGCCGCATATACAAAAGGTTTGAATGCTGAACCCGGTGGTCTGATAGCTTGAGTAACACGGTCATATTGAGATTTTGTATAATCTTTACCACCTGCATAAGCTAAAATTTTACCATTTTGAGTATCAAAAGAGAAAACTGCGGCCTGCTGTTTATCTCCTGTAAGTCCCCAGCCGTTCATATTGCGAATTATAGCTTCGTTTGCAGCCATTTGAGTTTTATAATCAAGTGTTGTTACAATTTTATATCCGCCTTGAGATATATCAGTTTCATCAAAACCTAATCTTTCAAGTTCACTCATTACATAATCGCAAAAGTACGGTGCTTTATTATATGTATATAGCTGAGGTAAAGAACTTAATTTAATTTTTTCTTCTTTTGCCGCTTTGTATTGGTCGTTAGTTATAAAGCGCATTTTGTACATACGTTTTAAAACTTGATTTCTTCTTTGTTCAGCTTTTTTTATATCGTTAAATGGCGAATAAACAGAAGGTGCTTGAGGTAAACCCGCTATTAGAGCAATTTCTGCAAGTGATAATTCATTTATATGTTTGTTAAAGTAAATTTGAGCTGCACCCTCAACGCCATATGCGCCTGAACCAAGATATACATTATTTAAATACATTTCAAGAATTTTGTCTTTTGAAATTGTTTTTTCAATTCTTGCTGCGATAATAAATTCTTTTATTTTTCTGTTAAAGGTTTTTTCATTTGATAAGAATAAAATCCTTGACAGCTGCTGAGTAATTGTACTTGCACCCTGAACCACGCGCCCTGCCATTACATTTGCAATCATTGAACGAACTAAACCAAACAAATCATATCCGTCATGGTGATAGAAATTTTTGTCTTCTGTTGCAATAACAGCTTGAATTAATGTTTCCGGGATATCAACCAAATCTACCTTTTTGAATGTATATGCCGTAAATGTTTTTATAATTTCGCCATCTGAAGAATAAAATTTTGTTATAATATTTGGCTTAAATTCTTCAAGGTTATTTATCGGAGGCAGACTAATTAAATAAGCTTTAAATGCAACTATTCCGGCAAATACAACCGCAATCATGATACTTACAAAATATGCTATTGTAGAACGTAATTTC
>CAYLHN010000080.1:6848-8765 GCA_964383455.1 uncultured Muribaculaceae bacterium
TGCTTTTTTTATTTGTTTTGGAACGATAAAATTATACATTAACCTTGCCTTAAATTAAATTTCCATATATTATAATTATTGTATAAAAAACTAAATTGTAAACACATGTTAGATTTTATTGTATCAATTATAAATGAAATTCGCTCATATTTTGTCCCTGAACGGCTTACATATGAAATAACGGGAGAGTGTAAAAAATGCGGAAAATGCTGTAATTATATGTACAGTGTTGATACTTACACAGAAAAAGAGTTTAAAATTATGCAATTTTTATTTCCTGCGTATAAAAGATTTTATATAAAAGGAAAAGACGAATTCGGTAATTTAATCTTTGCGTGTAAATTAGTTTCACCCGAAGGACTTTGTACCGATTATGAGCACAGGTTACCTATGTGCAGAAAATATCCTGCTAAAAGAATAAAGTTTTATGCAAAATTGCCAGAAGGATGCGGATATACAATTCACAAAAAAGATTTTAAAGAATATTTAAATAATTTGCCTGATTCTGAAAAGTAAATTATACTTATATAAGTATTTATTTTGAGGTTACAAAATTGAAAAAATATTTTATAATTTTTACCGTATTATTTTTGTCATTAATTTGTCCGCAAACATTTGCAGCAGAACCGATTCTTGATGTAATTCTTCCTTCGGGAGGATTTACTGATATTCCTGACAATTATTGGGCTTATCCTGAAATAAGAGAATTATACAGACTTGGAATTATGTCAGGATATCCTGACGGGAATTTTTATCCTGATAAATCAATAACACGCGAAGAATTTGCAACGGCAGCAATAAAATCGTTAGGATTGCAGGATGAAGTTGTATGGGAGCCGTTAAAATTTGATGATTTTTATGAACGTGATTGGGCTTGGAATTACGTTCAGTTAGCATATGTATTTGGGTTGTTAACTCCGCCAAGACCTGTTAATGGGGAATATCTTTTTAGACCGGAAGACAGTATTTTAAGATGTCATGCAATATCAATTGCTGTAAATGCTATCAAAACTTTACCAATAAACGACCAAAAGGCTAAAGCCGTTTTAGATTATGAAGATACTTACGAACTTCCAAATTGGTTTTTAAAACCTGCTGCAAAAGCTCAGTTACTGGACATGCTTGTTATTGACCCGAGAAAACCTCAGCGCCTTATAGAATATGATAAACCTATTACAAGAGCTGAAACTGCTGTTTTACTATTTGATATGATTGAAGAAGCAAAAACTAATCCAAATGAAAAAATCAAAAAAGCAATGAATAAAAAAATTTCCGCATATGGACATGTTTTACAAGATGCTTATATAGAAGACGAAGTTATTGCTGTTATACCTAAAGGTACAATTTTACCACTTGTTGTTACAGAAAAATTTTCTTCGCAAAAAGCCATTGAAGGTCAAAAATATACGGCTTTAGTACCTAAAAATTTTATACACAACAGAAAATATCTTCTGCTTGAAAACGGTACAAAATTTCATGGACATCTGAAAAAAGTTAATAAAGGCAGACTATTTACCCGTAACGGCGAAATAATATTTGAAAATGATACTATTGAAGCACGAAAACAGCCTTCTATGAAACTTCAAGCAATTGCAGATGTTACAAATAAAAATAATAATAAATTATTCAGAAAAATTTTTAAAGCATCAAGAGTCCGTGTTGATAGAGGAGAATTTTTAGAACTTAAATTATTACAGGATTTAAAAATTGATGTTACTAACGGAAAACTTTTAGAACAAGAAGATTTATAATAAACGTAAAATATAAATATTTAATTCAAATCAAGATATTGCAAAATCAAGCAATATCTTTTTTGCTAAACATTTGCCCTTTAATTGTAAACTTTTGTAACAGAATTAATCAAAACCCTAAAGAAATCATGAGTTTGAGCCGATATAGAGAATGTAACTAAGGGAA
>CAYLHN010000081.1:0-8688 GCA_964383455.1 uncultured Muribaculaceae bacterium
CTCGGAATAAAACCAGTCTATGCCACTCCATATAACGCTCGAGCAAAAGTCATCGAGCGTTTCTTTTTGGATTTTCAGGAAAGCTTTGAAAAGCTCATTCCAAGTTATATCGGAACAAGCATTGAAAACAAGCCGGCATATTTGATGCGAAACGAAAAGCTGCACAAAAATATCCATGAGAAATACAGTTTTACCCCGACAATAGAACAGGCACTCAAAATGATTGAAAAATGGCTTGAATTTAAACATTCCCAACCCTGTCCGAATGCCAAAGATAAAACCATTCAAGAAGTTTTAAACGAAATTGAAAAGCAAAATATTGATGAAAACTCGCTTGACGATTTGATTATGGCACAAGAGATAAAATCAATCGGCAGGAACGGAATAAGATTTTTGAAAGCTGACTATTTTGACGAAGCATTATACGGAATTAAAGAGAAAACTGTAATTAAATATAGTCTATTTGACCTCTCGTATATAAAGGTTTATACACTTAAAGGCGAATTTATATGCAAAGCAATGAGAGTAACAGAGACTCATCCGCTCGCAGTTCAGATGGGCGAGATAAAAGATATTGAAGATTATAAACACAAAATTGAAAAGCAACATAAACTGCGCAAGAAAACTATAAAAGCAGTTAGAGAGCATTTCAATATTGAAGATATGGACTTCTTTGAAAAAGAATTAATGAATAATATTAGAATTCCGCAACAAGAAACAATAAAAACAATAACGGTAAAACCTGAACCCGAAAAGGAGCAGAAATTTGAGCCAAAAGTAAAAACCTCAATAGTTGCAAGACCTATATTTATAGATGATTACGAACGATACGAATGGCATATGCAAAATGGATGCATAACTCCTGCCGATCGGGAATGGCTTGCAAATTATATTAAATCAGACGAATACAAAGAAATATATAAATAGAAAGGAGCGAAATGAAAAAAGTATTTGTAAAAACAAGAAATGTAAAACAAATGATCTCAATGTTTAACAGACTTCGTGATCGTGAAGACGGAGTCCCCGGAATGGGACTTATTTATGGAGAGCCCGGCCTCGGTAAAACTTATGCGATAACTTGGTGGGCGGCACAAAATGATGCGATATTAATTAGAAGTGCCAATCTTATGTCTGCCCGTTGGCTATTAGAAGAGATAATTGAAGAATTAGGGGAAATTCCTTACAATAAATTCTCTGATATCTTCAATCAAGTGGTAGCACAATTAATCAAAACTCCAAGAACCATTATTGTAGATGAAACGGATTATTTAACGATTGATTCTCGGGCAGTTGAAACGCTTAGGGACATTCACGATAAAACGAATGTCCCTATTGTTTTAGTCGGAATGGGTACGGCAAATAAAAGACTCCAACGGCATAAACACTTATATGACAGGTTATTGGAAATTATAAAATTTGAGCCATTTTCTAAACAAGATATAACTTCAATAATCGAACAATTATCGGAAGTTCCGTTTACGGATTGTGCCAAAAAGCTTTTATACACTCGCACAAATCGATTTAGGCAATTGGTAAAAACTATCAGTAAAGCGGAACAGGTTGCAAAATCAAACGGAATAAAAGAAATAGACGAAATCACATTGAAGGAGGTGTTGAAAAATGACGATGCTGACGCAGAAGAAATTGAACTTACAAATGAAAATTCTTAAAATAGCAAAGGGGCTCAACAAATTTACTCTGCCTGACATTCTGCCAATGCTGGAAGAAAATGAAAAAACAATTCAAAAAGCACTTAATGATTTAGAGTCTTTGAATCAAATTAAAAAGATATCAAATACAGAATATTTATATACAAATTTTAAAAAGCGTGTGAATAAACCAGTTCCTGCAAACAAAAACAGCGATTCAGATATTTGGCTTACAATATCCGAGGTTGCTCAGCTGCTAAATATTCAGGAAGAAACGGTAAAAAGGAATTGTCTTAAAGGAAATTATGTCGTAAAACCTAATAAAGAGTCTGATTTAGAAGGGAAATATTTAATCAAACGCTCGTCATTGAAACTCTACGATTTTTTAGAAGATTCAGAAAGACGGGTGATGGATAAAGAAGTCAAAAAACTTTTCCACAATAAAGAGGAAGAACGCTTGTATGTTGTGGCTTCTGATAGAGGGAAAGAATTTATATATAGATACCTAAAACTTTTTAAACTCACAGAAGGTATGAATTGCAGAGAATTGCGGAGTTTTTTGGAATTAATTCCTCTCAAGAATCCGAAGTTAAAAGTTTCATATTCTGCATTTCATTCTAAACGCAAAAAGTACCAAACAGAAGGTATGATGGGAATATTTCCTAAATATTTCATGCCGGATAATAAAAGCGAAGAACCCGAAGTCCGCAGGAATTTAAACCGTCTGCCCAAAGTCTATAACTTAGCAACGACAGAGCAAATCGAAATTATTTATAAATGCTTTTGCTTCGGGATTCCGGCTTCTCAAACCTCAAAAATCGCAAATATGGGAAATACAACAACGGAGACTTTTTATCAATATATTCGAGCAAAAATTTTTGACAAACAATATCAAGAATTGGTTGAACATTTTGACTCTGCTCCTCAAATCCCACAAGTTAGGATTTTTATGAATGGTGTTTCGATATGCTTGTATTGCTATAATGATAAGGTTTTTATAACACACAAACCTCTAAAATCAAAGTTACCGCAGCGACGCCAACAACCCGAGGAAGTCAAAGAAGCACGCAGATTATACAATATTCTTTATCGCAAAAAGTTTATGGCAAGTATGCGAAAATACTTCGACCACCACCTCGCCGTATTTTTATGGAAAGAACTCAACCCCAACTTTGAAGATCAGCTGAATTTGATTTATGAGTTGATACATATTTGATTCACTATGTCCATATTTGACATAGTGGTAGTTTATATTGATAATGAAAGAACAAATATAAACTATGGAGACGCACATGCAACCATTACCAACACTCGATAAAATTTTATCAACTCTTACTGAAACAGATTGTATAGAAACATTGAGTATCGATTTATGCGGAACTATTGATGATACATCTCATAATATAACTTATAAAAAGAACAGGCAACATGCAGGTACTTTAACTCTCATAAACAAAACTACTAATCCAGATATGTATATGCATGAATACAAGAATATTTATGGTCATTCACTTGTTATAAATGATATTGATTACTTCAATTTACTTGTTATGAATTATTTAAGCGAATGTGCTTCTGACACAGTATATTCTTGTGATTCAGCTATGGATATTTGGTTTGAGTTATATGTAAGATTTTCGAACAAGCAAACAATTAAACAAGTTATAAACACTCCCCAATGCGTGGCGTTAATGGAAGAACTATATAATTGTTTAGAGAAATATCCCGTACGCAAACAAAAAGGCTAATGCGTCCAATTCTGACACGGCTATTGGTTATGATAAGATTAAACGGAGGTAATAATTTATGACTATGATATCACCACAAAGTTTTGTAGATGAATTTGATGACGAATCTTATGCCACACTACTAAAAGAGCGAGATAAACTTATTCGCGAAATTAGACATTTTGAAAAACATCGTGAAGAAATAATGAATAGTGAAGAGGTATATATTTGTCCTAGTCCAGATGTAGTGTATCAAATGAACCTTGAATATCTGGGAGCACTATGCATGTTAATAAGCAAAAAATTCAATGAAGAATTTGAATAGCAGGAGTAATGATGATAAATATAAAATTTAACGGCAAAAGATTTAAAATATATGCAAATCGCAAAGTTGAATGCTTGGAACAGTGTGAAGATTCCATTATACAGCATCTTAAAAGGACGGTAGAAATGATAATGCTATCATATAACAATCCTTCTGATGGTTTTCCAGTATCATTTTTGGCAAATAGACTGTCAAATTATGACATAGAAGTTATCAATTATCGAGATTACGAGATGGAAAATGCTCCTCCAGACAGAATTTACTAATTGAATTTTCTGAAGAATTATTCGGTTATGATATTATTAAGCAGAGGTAAAATATGACTCAAATTGAAGTTTTAAAAGGTGATATAACAAAGTTAGAAGTTGATGCAATAGTTAATGCCGCAAATACAAGTTTATTAGGTGGCGGCGGAGTTGATGGTGCCATTCATCGTGCCGCAGGACCTGAACTTTTGGAAGAATGCAGAACATTAAACGGTTGTGAAACAGGACAGTCAAAAATTACAAAGGGTTATAATTTGCCTGCAAAATATATAATTCACACAGTTGGACCAATATGGAGAGATGGGCACAACAATGAACGAACATTATTAGAATCCTGTTATAACACATCTTTGAATTTAGCAAAAGAAAACAGAATTAAAACGATAGCTTTCCCTGCTATATCCTGCGGGGTTTATCACTTTCCATTAGAAGAAGCTTGTGAAATTGCTACTAATATAATTCGATATTTTGTTGATAAAAATAATTGCTTGGACAAAGTAATCTTTATTGATATTAATGAAAAAGTTGTTCAAGTATACAATGAAATGGTTGATATAAATAAAAGATGTCAAGAATTACCAATTATTTTTCCACATGATTATGAATGGGGCGGAGGAACTGCTAATTGTAAGGAAGATGAAATTCCTCAACTCCCTTACATCAAATTTGCTGCGAATGATATAGCTTGGTTACAGGCATTTTATAAACTAAATTTAATTGATTACTACTATATGCAACACACAAAAGACTATGACTTGGTACACAAGGATATAAACATAATGACAAGAGAGGACATTCTGTCTTTATTAACATATTACATTAGACAAGATAGATTCTGTGAAGGCTTATTAGCTGAAAAAATTAAATCTGGCAAAATCACAAAACTAGTAGAAAGATTGCATGAAATTACAAAAGAATAACTATGGACATTTTAGATAGATTAGCAAAATCAAAATTTAGGAGTAGGTTTAAACTCCGGGCAAAAGAGCTTGAATATATCAAAGACAAAGGGCTTGATAAAATTTATTCTCATGCCTGCGATTTTATCCGAGATAGAATTGCTCCGACAGAACCTGCGAATGACGGCAAACAAACTCCAATGCGTGGACACCCTGTTTTTATCGCTCAACACGCAACCGCTACTTGTTGCCGCGGTTGCATAGAAAAATGGCACAAATTCCCCCAACACAGAGAACTAACTGCAACCGAACAAGAATACCTTATTTCTCTAATTATGGAATGGATAAACCGCCAAATTAATTCAAACCCCGTTTTATAACCGTTCAAAATATGTTCAAAACCATGTTTGTGCTACCCTAAAAGAAAAAAGGGGTACTATGCCATCATCTGGATTTGTGAAAAGTGAGTATATAGATCAACACAATCATCTATCAATTTATGTAATTGATATAAAAGAAATGTCCAGAGAACTAAAAAATAAAATTGATGAACATATTTTGCGTATATGGGAAGGTAGAAATTCCTATGGAACTACTATTAATGATGTAAAATTAAAAATAAAAAATTTTTTAAGAAATAAATTAAATGAAAATCCTGAGCAGGATAGTTTAAATGATATTTATATGGGTGCAGTTGCAGAATTTTTTATTCATATATTTTTGAACGATATAGGATTAGAACAAGAGTGTACATTTAAGAATTTAGAAGAACGTTCGATAAAAAAAGGGTTTGATGGATATTATTCAGATGATAATAAAACGTGGATTATGGAGAGTAAATCAGGTATGTCCACCAGTGTTGGAGGAAATCATAAAGATAAATTATCTGAAGCATACAGGCAATTACGGCATAAAATAACAACTTGTAATGAAAACGATAATAATCCTTGGGAAAATGCCTTTAACCATGCAAAAATTGTCGATGCAAGAGATAGCATACTACAACAATTGAAAAAGCTTTCTAATCAATTTGAAAATAGACAGATTAATAACGATATAAATAATTTTAATTTAATTCCTTGTTCTACAATTTTTTATTTTGAAAACTGGGAGGAAGACAGAGATAATATTATCTCTAAAGCAAGAGAGTTTGTTTTTGGGAAGTCTTATTCAAACATGATAGTTATATGTATAAATAAATGGTCTATGAATTTACTTATCAATTATCTAGAGGAACAAGATGGATAGATATGTAAAAACAAATTTAACCAGAATTGGAAATCAAAATGAATATTTTGATAAGATAATGGAAAAGCTTGTATTAGATAAATCTCTTACTGTCTATGAAGCAAGTTATATTTTAACCTGTGCGATGCTCTTTATAAAAGAATATGAAAAAGATGTTAGTAAGAGTTCATACGTAGAAATTGCTTATTATATTATACTAAAATATTCATTAAATTCAGGTGACTACAAACCTCTGTATGATTTTTCTGTAAATTTTGGATATTACCCTATTTCCAGTTTGATTTTAAATAATAATCTTTTAGATAATGAATCTATAGAAGATTTAATAATTCAAAATAATATAAATAAATATAAAAATGAAAATATAACAGAAACTTTTGAACAGCATAAAATTAGAGAAAATATTTTGTCAGAGGAACAATTAAGTCAGAGTTTTATCGCACCAACATCATATGGAAAAAGCTCTATTATAATAGATCATATATGCAAACATAATTATAATAGAATTGGAATAATAGTTCCTACAAAATCATTGCTAAATCAAACATACAAAAATGTTAGAAAAAATATTACAGGTTACAAATTTATTTTACATGATGATATGTATGACAGAGAGGAAAAATTTGTTGGTATACTTACTCAAGAGAGAGCATTACGTCTTATAGAAAATAATGACGTTTATTTTGACATTTTATATATTGATGAAGCTCATAATTTATTTAAAAAGGATAAAAGAAGTATCTTATTGTCTCGATTAATTAGAAAAAATAAACAAAAAAATCCAACTCAGAAAATATTATATTTAAGTCCTTTAGTGACTGACTCCAAAAATCTGAAAATTAATAGCGAGGAAATAATAAAAGAATACAAAATAAAACATAATTTAAAAGAACCCGAATATTATTTATGTGATGATAACAATTACTCATTTAAAAATAATAGGTTTTTAGGAAAATACTACCCTGGATCTCAATATAATAATTTGTATGACTATATTATAAAAAATTCTGTCAGCAAAAATTTTATATATCACAGAAGACCAATAAAAGTAGAAGAAATTGCAGTAACCCTATCTAATCATTTAGATAAAGTCAACGATATCGAAATAGAAAAAATAAAAAATATTCTAAAAGAAAATGTACACAAAGATTTTAAACTTATAGATACGATTGATAAGGGCATTATTTATTTACATGCAAAATTACCAGATAGTATTAAAGATTTTCTTGAAGATAAATTTAAGAATGTTAAAAGCTTAAGATACATCATTGCAAATGGTGTCATCTTAGAAGGAGTTAATTTACCAATTAAGACATTATTTATACTGAATACCCATACATTAAAAGAAAAGGAGCTGACAAATCTTATCGGACGTGTAAATAGATTAAATGAAATATTTGATTCCGAAACAAACAATCTATCAATGCTTATACCTAAAATTCATTTTGTAAGTGATAAGGATTACAATTCTAATGAAAATATGAAAAATAAAATAGATCTACTGCGCAGTAATGTGTTTGATGATTATATAGAAAACCCTATTCTGTCAGCATACGATATTGATAAAATTAAAATTAGCTACGACAAAGAAAAAGGAGAGACAAAGGCTAGTAAAAAGGAAGAATTAAGAATAAAAAATGAGGTAATCAAAAATTTTGAAAGAATCGCACTTAATGAGACCAATTCAAGAGAAGAACAACTCTTATATTATTTAATAAAAAACGGGATCAACAACTTTTACAATATAGATGATGCTTTTATAAATTTGTTGTTGCATAAAATTACTGAGTATAAGAGTACCCTTCAGAATTTAGATAATAATTATCTCGAAAAATTATATGATGTTTTTATAAAAGATTTTATTGAATATATTGATGATAAGGAAATTAAACGTCTTAAAAATATAGAAGCTAGAAATTATTACAGGCGATTTATTAAGCATAGCAATCTTTCTTTAAAAGAAAAAATTACTCATCAATATTATTATTTTAAATACATAATAAAACACCAGACTAATACATATCATTATATGGGAGAATCTTTTGGCGAAAAAAAACTGCAAACTCCAGATTATGATGATCCAAGAAATGCATATGTTGATTTAAAAGAAAAAACTCCCAAAGAACTAATTAATTTAGCTGTTGTAAAAATTAAATTAGAAGAAGATTTTGTTAGTTTCAAATTAAATAATTATTTTAATTTAATGATTGATTTAGGATTAATTTCAAAAGAAGAATATGAACAAATAGTATATGGCACTAATGACGATATGAAGATAAAATATATTAATATGGGCCTGTCAATAAATATGATAAATAAATTAGAAAAAGATTCCCAAATAGAAAACATTTCACTAGATGAATATAATAATTTGATTGTAAATGATACTTTTAAGGAATATATGAGTGGGTTAGATGAATATTCCCAATTTAAACTATCCAAAGTAATCATGTAATTAAAAGATCTACATTTTTTCTATATACCAATTAGAATTTCCAAAATGGTTAAAATTCCAATGGAGTTCAAAATAAAAATTAAACTCCAAAGAATTGTCGTCTTTGAAGTTCCAAGAGT
>CAYLHN010000082.1:0-8455 GCA_964383455.1 uncultured Muribaculaceae bacterium
AAACAAAAAATTTAAATATTTTATTTATTATCATTTATTTTTTATACTTGTTTTCCGCCTATCCCCGAACAACTGCCGGGATATGGTAAGATGTGGCGAAAAACTAATCCCGTGTTATGTAAATATTTAACAGATTATGCAATATTGTTGAACAGTAAATTAAAACTACAACCACTTACATTGATGTTTATGGGAGATAATTATATTGCAAAATATGATAGAAACGGAAAAATAATAGAAGAATATTATAATGAAAAGATTGCAGGTCCGGTAGAAAAGTATATAAGAAAAACCGTAAAAGAAAACCCTCCCCCCCCCCTTGCCTGATGAATTGGAAGGAGATATTTTTACTTTAGAAATAAATTTATACAAGACGAAAGTAAATCGTATAACATTTATGAAGGGTTATAGATATAATGATTTTATAATAGATATAGATAAAAAGAACAATTTTCCACGCAAGGTAAAACCAAGTGAAGTATATCACGATGGAGAGGATATAATACCGGGAGTCATAGAAGAAGATTATGTATTAATTCCCGGTCGAGAGCAATTTTATGTAGGGCCATATCCGGGCAAAAATGCAGATGTACCTGAGCCTGAGAAAAAATCAATATTTCAATTTTGGAATAAAAAATAGGATAATATGTGCAGAGGGGATTTTTATATAAAATGAAAAAGATAATTATATTGAACCTCTTACTTCTGAGGATATAATATTGAAGATTCTGATACTATAACAGAAATGTTATTTAACAGATAAACTATTTTATATAACCGCTTAATTTATTTTTAATGAAAATAAGTTCTTCTTTTGTAAGGTATTTTGCTATGCGTGAAAATTCGTACATGACATCTTCTGATGAATACATGCCGCATTCAACTTTTTTAATCCACTCATTTACCTCTCGTGTAATCATAGTCTTATTATACACTAAACTTTGACTTTTAAAAAAATATAATTATAAAAAAAGTATGATGATAGAGAAAATTAAAAACTTTTTAAAACTGAATAAGAAAAATACTTCACCAAATGATGTGTATGCAAAAATTGATGAGCTGTATAATTCGCTCGGCTCTGATGATATTTGTATTCAAGTCGGTACAGATTTAGCTCCTTTCGCCGAAAAATTTTGTGAAAGAATTCACGAAGTCAGACAAAAACTTGCTGACGAAACAGGGCTGATTCTTCCTCCTGTAAGACTCATTGATAATTTAAACATACAGGAAAATGAGTACAAAATTATCATTAGAGATTTAGAGGCTTTTTCCGGATATACCGTACCAAAAGAGGATTATGCTTCAAACGAAATTATGCGTGCCCTTGAAAATACCTGCATTGAACATGTCGATAGAGTTATGACAAATGAAATGGTTGAAAAATATATGGACCGTGTTCATAAAAATAACGGCTGGATGATGTGTTACCTTTCAAGATTAATGCCATCTACAGGTATTAAAGTTATACTTACGGATTTAATCAAAAATGGTCAATCTATTAACGATATAGATTATATCTTTGAAAAAATTTGTGAACAGGCTACAAAGAGTAGAGATATTTATACTATTCCTGATGCACATAAAATTGCGGAAAATCTAAAAACCGAATTAAGATAACGTATATAAAAAGAGGCGGGGGTTCGTTTTACGAACCCCCGCCTCTTATATTGTTATTAATTTATTTTTCGGATTTACCTATGCTGTAGTATGTAAATCCTCGTTCAATCATTCGTTTTTTGTCATATTGATTACGTCCGTCAAAAATTAACGGCTCATTTAAGCTTGATTTTATTCTATCAAAATCGGGACGTCTAAATTCGTTCCATTCTGTTAAAAGTAAAAGTGCATCAGCGTTTTCAAGTGCATCGTACGAGTTTTTTGCATAAGTTATTCTGTCTGCAAAATAAAATTTAGCGCTATCAGCTGCTTTTGGGTCATATGCTTGAATTTTTGCGCCTTTTTCTAAAAGTGCATTAATAATCGTTATTGCAGGGGCTTCTCTCATATCATCTGTTTTTGGCTTAAATGCTAACCCCCAAATTGCAAAAGTTTTTCCGTTTACATCATTACCGAAATGTTTCAGAATTTTTTCAACAAATAATTTTCTCTGCAATTTATTTATGTTATCAGCGGCTTCAAGCATTTGTGTATCGCAATTATTATCTTTTGCGGTTTTTAAAAGTGCTTTTACGTCTTTTGGAAAGCAGCTTCCGCCATATCCAAGTCCGGGGAACAAGAATTGTGAACCGATACGTTTATCGCTGCACATACCTATCCTTACCATTTCAGCATTTGCACCAACGTTTTCACAAATGTTGGCAATTTCGTTTGCGTATGAAATTTTTACCGCTAAAAATGCGTTAGATGCATATTTTGTCATTTCTGCAGATTTTACATCCATAATTATTACAGGATTACCTGTTCTCAAAAATGGAGCATAAAGTTCCTGCATAATTTCTGTTGCTTTTTGAGAATTTGAACCTACAACAACTCTGTCAGGCTTTAAAAAGTCTTCTACTGCTGCGCCTTGTTTTAAAAATTCAGGGTTTGATACAACGTCAAAGTTGTGAGCTGTTTTTGATTTTATTATTTCAGTAACTTTTTCCGCTGTTCCGACAGGCACGGTTGATTTATCAACTATAACTTTGTAGTCGTTCATCGCTTCGCCTATGCTTTCGGCTACCTGATAAACATATTGTAAATCTGCTGAACCGTCTTCTCCTTGCGGAGTTCCGACTGCTATAAAACAAACCAGAGAGTTCTCTACTGCATATTTCAAATCTGATGTGAAACTTAATCTGTTTTCGGCAACATTTGCTTTTATCAATTCTTCCAGTCCGGGTTCATAAATCGGTATAATACCTTGTTCAAGTTTGTTTAATTTCTCTTGATTGTTATCTACGCAGATAACTTTGTTACCCATTTCTGCAAGACAAGTTCCTGCAACTAAACCTACATATCCTGTTCCTATGACACAAATTCTCATATAATTCTCCTTGTGTTTTTCAGTATATCATAAAACTTGTTTGACAGGCAATTTTATTTGATATATTTTGAATTTTAGGTTTAAAATGAGAAATAATTTAGAAAAAATTGATAATTTATTAAAATCAAAATCCTGTTTCAAGCTTGTTTGCGGTGCGGGTAATGAAAATGCAGAAGAGGTAGAAAAGTTAACTTTTTTGTATTCAATGGCAGGGTGCAATATTTTTGATGTGTCTGCAAATATTGATGTGATAAAAGCGGCAAAACGTGGTATAGAGCGTTCTGAAATAAAGGATGACAGATTTATTTGTGTTTCTGTCGGTATAAAAGGCGATCCGCACGTCAGCAAGGCTTTTATAAATTCTGAAAAGTGCAGAAGATGTTTAAAATGTTTTTCTGTTTGTCCTCAAAGTGCAATAAAAAGTTGTATTGTTGATGAAACAAAGTGTATAGGCTGTCAAAAATGCTATAGAATTTGTGCTTATGATGCTTTGGTAATGAAGGATTACCCTACGGATTTAAATAAAATATTGCCTGAAATTATAAAAGAAGGTGTTGATTGTATTGAACTTCACGCAATATCAGATGATGAAGAAGATATTTTGGAAAAATGGCAGTATATAAACGAGACTTTTGACGGTATTGTAAGTGTTTGTCTTGATAGAGAAAAACTTTCGAATGAAAAATTAATTAAAAGAATAAAAACTATGCTTGAGATAAGAAACGGAAAACCTATGATTGTTCAGGCGGACGGGTGTCCTATGAGCGGAGGGGTTGATGATTACAATTCTACTCTTCAGGCTGCTGCGTGTGCTGATATTGTTCATAAAGCTAGTTTACCGGTATATATTTTACTTTCAGGCGGTACAAATTCAAAATCAAAAGAATTGGCAAATTTATGCAATGTTCCTGTAAACGGTATTGCAATAGGTTCTTATGCAAGAAAAATTGTAAAAGATTATTTATGTGATAAAATGAGTTTTGATGAGGCTCTAAAAATAGCTGTAGAACTTGTGAAATCATGTTAAAAGAATTACTGGAAATTAAAAAAAATGGTGCGCTCGGTGTAAAACTTGAATTTGAAAGTGAGTTTTATGACGAAAAATCGTCATTTGAGTTGGCGGAATTAGTACATAGAGTCGATTTAAATTTGTGTGTGAAACTCGGAGGATTTTCTTCTGTTCAAGATTTACACATTTGCAAAAAGCTTTGTGCTAATCAAATTGTTGCACCAATGGTTGAATCAGCTTATGCAGTTGAAAAATTTCTATTATGCGTTAAACAAGTTTATGGTAACGGTTATCCTGAATTATTTCTAAATATTGAAACAAAAACAGCATTTGAAAATCTGTACGAAATTTTTAAAAAATGTGATAAACGAATTTCAGGTTTTGTTTTGGGACGTAGTGATTTAAAAAAATCTTTGGGAATTGATAATCCTGATGATGATTTAATTTTAGACTATTGTAATCAATTGTCCGATATATGTAAAAAAAATAATAAAAAAATGATTCTCGGTGGGAAAATTAATTCAAATTCTATTGATTTTCTGTCAAAAATACCGTATCTTTCAGCAATTGAAACCCGAAAAATTATATTTGAAACCGAGGCGTTGAACGAGGATAATATTGAAAGATTTTTGAATTTTGAACTAAAAACTCTTAAATTCAAAAAGAAAGTTTATAAAGAAGACGAAGAACGAATTAAATTTATAGAAAATTCATTAAAAACAAAGGAACAATGCCAACTATGAAAATTCTCGTAACAGGTGCAAATGGTATGTTAGGGCAGGATTTGTGTCCTATATTTGAAGATGCTGATTTCGTCGATGAAGTTGTTGAAACAGATATAGATAATTTAGATATTACAAATGAATTACAGGTTAAAAAAGTAATAAAAGAAGAAAATCCGAATATCGTAATCCATTGTGCTGCTTATACGAATGTTGATAAGGCAGAGGATGAACAAGAACTCGCTTACAAAATTAATGTGAAAGGCACTGAAAACGTTGCAAGAGCCTGTAAATCAACGGATACTGTTATGGTTTTAATTTCAACCGATTATGTTTTTGACGGAAAAAAGGGAACTAGATATTTTACTGACGATATGCCAAATCCGTTAAATGTTTACGGCAAAACAAAATTTGAAGCAGAAAAAACAGTTCAAAGTATATGTGAAAAGTATTATATTGTCAGAACAAGCTGGTTATACGGCCATCACGGCAAAAACTTTGTCGAAACTATGATAAAATCAGCAAATGAAGGTAAAGAATTAAAAGTGGTAAATGACCAAACAGGCTCTCCAACTTGGACTGTTGATTTGTCTGAGGGGTTATGTGAATTGTTGGAAGAAATGCCTGAATATGGAATTTATCATATTTGCGGAAGCGGTGAAACAACTTGGTATGAGTTTGCAAAAGAGATATTTAAGCTTGCAAAAATTGATGCAAAAATTTTGCCTTGTACAAGTGAAGAATATAAAGCAAAAGCAAAAAGACCTAAATATTCCGTTTTAGAAAATAATGAAGTATGCTATAATTGGAAAAAGTCATTAAAAAGTTATTTAGATTTAAGAATTGATTAAGAAAGGATTAAAATGAAAGGCATAATTCTTGCAGGTGGTGCAGGTACAAGGTTATATCCGTCTACAATTGCAGTTTCAAAACAATTGATGCCAATTTACGATAAACCTATGATTTATTATCCGATTTCTGTTTTAATGCTTGCAGGAATTAAAGATATGCTTATTATTTCAACTCCGCAAGATTTACCTAATTTTAAAAAATTATTAGGTGACGGCTCTCAATTTGGTGTAAGTTTTAGTTATAAAGAACAGCCTTCGCCTGATGGGCTTGCTCAAGCTTTTATTTTGGGTGAAGAATTTATTGGAGATGATAATACCGCTTTAATTTTAGGTGATAATATCTTTTATGGGCCTAAATTTTCGGGACAATTAAAAGATGTTGTTAAAAATATTGATAAAAATGGCGGTGCTTCTGTTTTTGCATACAAAGTTAAAGATGCAAACAGATTTGGTGTTGTTGAATTTAATGAGAATAACAAAGCTGTTTCTATCGAAGAAAAACCGCAAAAACCAAAGTCGGATTATGCTGTAACAGGTTTATATTTTTATGATAATTCTGTCGTTGAGTATGCAAAGCAGTTAAAGCCGTCTCAAAGAGGGGAATTGGAAATAACTGACTTAAATAAAATCTATTTAGAAAAACAAAAATTGAATGTTGAAGTGCTAGGCAGAGGGTTTGCTTGGCTTGATACCGGAACTCATGATTCTCTTATAAGAGCTGCTCAATTTGTTCAAACTGTTGAAGAAAATCAGGGTATCAAAATAGCTTGTTTGGAAGAAGTTGCATACAGAATGGGATATATAAACAAAGAAAATTTAAAACAGATTGTTGCAAATTATGCCAATAATGAATATTTTGATTATTTAAAAAAAATAGCAGAGGAATAAATGAGAGTAGGAATTAAACAATTTTCTGATCAATTTGAAATATATAAAGATGATTTGCTTAAGTATATGGACAAATATGATTATATTGAATTATACGTTTATCCTGAGGGAATGGTATATTTAAAAAAATGGGCAGATTTAAAAAATAAATACGGCTTAAATTTTACAATACACGCTCCACATTTCAGCCAGCATGTAAATTTGGCGGATGAAACATATTTTGAAAATAATAAAAAAGCATATAAAACTGTAAATACATTTGCTCAAGAGCTGGATGCAGAATATACGGTAGTTCACGGCGGTATGGATGGCTCTGTTGAAGAACTTATAAGGCAAATTAGCATTTTAAAACCTTATAAAATGCGTATAGAAAATAAACCGTACGTTGCACCAAGAAAGCCTGATACAATGGTTTGCAGGGGGGCAGCGGTTGAAGAAATTAAATATATAATGAATAATTATGATTGCGGATTTAATCTTGATATAGGTCACGCATTTTGTTCTGCTGTTTCTCAAAACATTAATCAAATAAATTATTTAAAACAATTTTTAGAGTTAAAGCCAAAATCATATCATATAAGTGACGGCGAATATGATAACAGAATTGATATTCACTATCATTTAGGGGATGGGGATTATGACTGGTCAAATATATTTCCGCTGTTAGATAAGAATTCTAATTGGACTCTTGAGACTATCAAAAAAAATGATAACGAAGGTTTGTCAAGAGTTGTTAAAGATATTGAATTGATGAAAACTTTTTAAAGACAATTTATTTATCGAGTGACAGATACCAATTGTAAAAATCTTTGATACCTTGTTCAAGCTCTATTTTTGGCTGCCAGCCAAGTTCTTTGATATGTGCGGCATCCATCAATTTACGAGGTGTTCCGTTTGGTTTTGATTTATCGTAAACGAGTTCGCCATTAAAGCCTACAACTCTTTTTACTATTTCAAAAAGGTCTTTTAACTGAATATCATCACCTTTTGTTATATTTACAAGTTCGCCGACTTCGTTGTAATCTTTGTTCATTAACAGATATACACAAGCATCTGCCAAATCGTCAGAATTCATCATTTCTCTGTATACAGAACCATCGCCCCATAATACAACTTTGTTTCTGTATGCTCCGAGTGTATTTAAAATTTCTTCAAGATTATCATCGTTAACTTTTTCATCTAAGCCCCATCCGAGTTTGTATCGTTTTATGTCACGTTTTATGGCTTCAAAATCATTGTTTTGCAGTAATTTTGCAAGATGAAAACGTCTTAATATCATAGGAAGTAAATGTGCAGTTTCCATATTAAAATTATCACCTATTCCGTATTGGTTTGTCGGCATAGCGGAAATATAGTTTGTTCCGTATTGGTCGTTATAGTATCTGCATAATTTTATAATTGCAATTTTTGCTAAAGCGTATGCTTCGTTTGTTTTTTCTAATTCTGAAGTCAAAAGGCAATCCTCTTTCATTGGTTGAGGTGCCATTCTTGGATAAATGCAAGAAGAACCAAGATTTAAAAGCTTTTTAACACCGTGTTTGTAACTTGAATTAACAATATTTGTTCCAATCATAAGGTTTTGGTATATGAATTCTGCCGGATATTGTGAATTAGCCATAATTCCGCCGACTTTTGCAGCTGCAAGAATTACATATTCAGGTTTTTCTTGCTCAAAAAATTCTTCAACAGCCTGTTGATTGCATAAATCAAGTTCTTTATGACTCCTTGTAATTATATTAGTAAAACCTTCTTTTTGTAATCTTCTGTATATTGCGCTTCCAACAAGTCCTTTATGTCCGGATAAATATATTTTTGAATCTTTTTCAATCATTTCTAGTCCTTCTTTCTTTTTTATTATACATAAAAATCACAAAATGATTAAATAATATAAAACAAGTAATAAATATTGATTGCGATTGCGTAAATAGAAGTAATATGTTATTGTTACGCCTTATCAAAATTACAATTCAATAATCTGACATATGTAATCTTTGTATTC
>CAYLHN010000083.1:0-8243 GCA_964383455.1 uncultured Muribaculaceae bacterium
AAAATCAATAAAAAAATACAAAACACAAAATAGTACTTAAATGAAAATGAAGTATATTGCATTAAAGTACAAGAAAAATCATAAGTACAAAAATTTAAAGTTTTAATTCTAACGATTAAAAATGCAAATACATATATTATATTTCCAAGTAAAGAAATATATGATAATACGTTTGGAACATAATATTTGTTCAATAAAAACTTGTTCATATAAAAAAGTTTAACATAAAAGGAGGTAATAATGAATAAGAACAATGACTTATTGTATTTAATTGAAGTTCTTCCACAATTTAAAAAATTTAAAGAAGATATGTTTAGAAAAACATTTGAATATCAAAACAAATATGGGTTTCATATTGGTTCAGGTGAGCATTCAACTTGGAATAACGAAGCAGATGCATTTAAACATACATTTATGCAGGCTCGTACCACAGTAATTTATGGTGCAAGTATAAGTAAAATATTTGCTGATTTGCATGAACGAAATGGAAACAAATATTATTCTCAAAGTAAAGGCGAAGAAAATATGGATAAATGGAACAACGCAATTGGTAGAGAAATTGGTGAAGAAATAAAAAAAGAAATAAAAAATAAAAATTACAATGATGAACAAATTGACGAGCTTATCGCAAAAAAGGTTATGGAGAGAATGAGGGCAGGTAAACTTATAACTCATCCTTCAGACAAAAGAAAATATACAGGATTTGCTGCAAACATAGATGGAGCAGATATTCCTGACGGAAAAATCTTTACAGCCGAAGAAATCGGAAAATTATCCTCAGAAGATTTTGAAAAGTTTGAAAAATATATAGATAATCAATTAAAAGAATTTGGAGTTCCTCGCGAAAACCAAGCTCAGAATATGTTATCTACCGGAGAATTAATATGTGTTAATGACTACACGCGTGATGACGGCACGCCTGTCAAAGGTTATTACAGAAGAAAATAAAGAAAGTCAAAAAATGAAAACAATTGACAAAAAAAACAAAGAAGACAAATTACAGAATTTAACAACTCTAATTACACAAAAATATGATGATATGGAAGATTCAAGACGTGGTCAACTGAGTGATATTCGCCTTGTTAAAAATGCAATTTATTCTAACAATATTCCATCCGTAAATGAATGGCATACTAAAATTCAATTACCTGATATTTACGAATTGGCACAAACGTTGAAAGCTCATTTGAGTGAAAATCTTTATTCACATCCTGATTCAATGTTTGATGTATCAGGAAATACCCCGCAAACACAAATGCTTGCTAATCGTCAAAAAGCAATGCTTGTAAACACATTTGAACAAATGAAGCTTGAAGAAGAAATGGAAAAAATGGTTGATAGCGTTGTTGAAACAGGAGAAGCAACTCTTTTTGTCGGCTGGCAAACTAAAACTAAAACAGTAAGACGTCCGCAGACAATCGAAGAACAACTTGTTAATCCTACAGAAACAGGTTTTGTAGTTGAAGAAAAAATTGTTTATGACAATGCAAAAGTTAAATTTATTAAGCCTGAAGATTTCGTTTTTGACAAAAACGGTCTTGATAATTGGGATTCTTGCGCAAAAGTCTACAGAACCTATTCTTCAATTCACGACATTGTTGCAGACAGAGCAAATAATTTATTGACAGATGAAAAAATTGAAAATTTAAAATCAATAATTTCAAATAAGAAAAATAAAAACTCAGATGCGGAAAAAGCTGTTGACGGAAACAAATTAGAAATTCTTGAATTTTGGGGTGATATAGAAACTATTGACGGCGAGATTTTAAAAAATCAATTAATTGTTGTTGCAGGAAGATGCGAAATTATCAGAATGGAAGATAATCCGTTTGTGATTAATCCTTTTATTTACGCTAATATAATCAAAAATCCTGACACACAAAGAGGAATTTCGCCATTAAAAGTCGCATTGATATTGAATAATATTTCATCAACTATTTTGAATAAACAATTAGATGCACTTTCATTAATGATGAATCCGCCATATTTGGCACCAAAAGGTTGTTTTAAGGGTGAACAAATCGTAAAACCCGGGAAAATAATCGAATACGATTCTGCTTTAATGCCTCAGGCTCCTGTGCCGTTGAATTTTGACAATGCCTTACACGGATGGGATTTCTTGAATTATTTTAAAACGACAACAGAAAGCGCAACAGGTATATTTAAAAATATGGCAGGTAATTTACAAAGTGAAGCAAGAACTGCAACCGAGTTAACCTATTCTGTTTCAGGTCAGACCGCAAGATTAAATATGATGCTGGATTCTATCAATCGTAAATTAATTATTCCGATGGTTGAAAAAACCGCAGAAATTATTGCAAATTTCAAACTCGGCAGAGAATTAATTTGTATAAATGAGCACGGTAAACCAATGTTTTTGGAAGTGGATGATAATGTTAGAAATGCAAATTATATTTACCGTTATGGTGACAGAAAAGCAACTTTAGAGCGAAAAACCCGTTCAAAAGAGTTGTTTGATGTTGTTAAATCCTTTGCGGAAGTTCCTGCGGTAAATGAGCAAATCAATTGGATAGAGTGTTTTAAGTTTGCGCTTGAACAGTATGGAATAGAAAACGCAAATAATTTTTTAATTCAAAATGATTTGCAAACACAGATATCATAACTCCTTTTTTTGTAGTATATACGCAGCGGTCGGATTGGGATTTGCCGGCCGCCTTTTTTTAACATTACAATTTGAAATTTAGAAAGGAAAAACTATGCCAAAATTTACTAATAAACTTCTTAATTTATTACAAGAAGAAAATAATAAAATTTTTGATGTTATAGATAATATTAAAAATAAACTTTTAAAAATATATAACAGTGATATTGTACGCCAAAAAGATAAAAATTTAATTTTAAAAATATATTCGAGCTTTGATGAACTTGGAAAATCAGCTTACAAGTACTTCAATTTAAAAGAGAATAAACTATTTGATGAAGCACAAAAAGAATTTGATAATGCTTCAAATGTTGTATTAAAAGGCGGCATTAGTAATACAGTGTTTGTTTGGTGTTCAGAATTTGGTGAACATACTTGCGAAGAGTGTGCTTCATTAGACGGTACACAATATACATTGGAAGATGATATTCCTAATTCCCCTCATCCAAATTGTAAATGTTATATTGAAATAGCTGAATCGGATGGTGAAGAAGATGGTGAAAATGATGGAAATGGTGAACATACAACAAAAAATAGTCCTAAGAAAAACAAAAACGATGAACCTTGTGATGTCTTGGAACAAATAGAAAATATGATTAGCGAAATGGAACAGACAATAGAGGAAGTCTCATATTTGTCAGATGATATTGATTCTGACATTCAGGAGTTGGAAAATGATTTAGAAAAAGTTGAAAATTTGATAAGTGAATATGATTCTATTATAGATTACCTTGAAGAAGAATATGGCAGACATCTTCCAGATTGTGAGAACTATGTTGATGATGATTATAACTATATTTATACATTGAAAGACAACTTTAGAAAAATATTAAATGATATCATTGATTATTTGAAAGAAGCATATGCTATGATAAATACCACAAGGATTTTTATTTCAAATTATTTTGAACTTATGTATCATGCGTATGTATTAAAAGAATTTGAAATGGATAAGTATTATCACTCAAAGGCAAATTGCGAGGCTACACAAGAAATGGGTATTTTAGGTGAAAAATCAGCAAAAGAATTAAGTGATTTTAAAGAAAAATTTGACCAATGGAACAACGTATATGCTAAATCACATAAAGTCTCAATCGAGGAAGCTATTGCCGATTCTGAGCAAGATCAAATTGCAAACAGGCTAGGTAGGGAAAGAGGTCGCCGGTATCCTAATTGTGATTGTTCAACTTTAATGTATGATTTGTTACCAAATTATAAAAAATAAGTTATATGTTACTAAATAGGATTAAATATCAGTATAACCATAATAAATGCTGAAATAAAAGACATAAATATTGCAAAAATATTAAGTAGCAATATAATCCAGTCTTTTTTAGTTTTATTTTTGGTAACTATTTTAAAAATCAATGTAGAAATCAAAACAAAAATTCCTATTATCAAAATTATAAAAAACAAAAGTGATAGATAGAAAAATATAGATGTTATAGTTGAATGAGGATTTATATTATGTGAAAATATTATAAAACTTGCAGTTAGAAAAATAAATGACAATATATTGGAAATTATCATTGAAATTGTCGTAATTATAAACCATTTGTCGATTTTGTTTAGCATATGACTATTATAACATTAAATGGATAATACTTTTATTTCCTGATTATAAAAAATAGTTTAATATAAAATTTATGAAAGAAAAATTATTTGAATTTATCGAAATAATAGTTTTTTTAGTAATTACATTAGCAAATTTATTGCGTATTTACTGGCTTCAAAGAATAATTATTGTATGAAACAAATTAAATATGCAAATATAAATTTGATGAAATTTATAATCATAAGTTTTATTATATTGTTTATTCTGTGTATTAATGTTATTGCAGATGAATTTTAAAAAATCACAATTCAAGATTATATTTATATTTTAATATCTTCTGCAGCGATAATATATTCAATAATATTAATAATAAAAAATAAAAAATAAAAAATAAAAAAGACTTTTGTCGATATTACTACCAAATATAAATAATGATGCACAAATAGGTATAGAACTAACCGAAGATAAAAATTTACACTATTCAATCGGACATGGAACTATACTAAACCCTACAATAGACAAAAACGGTAACTTTAGCGGATTATTGTTTGATAAATATGATTTTGAAGAGATGAAATTTAAAATTTTTGATAAAAATAATAAAACTACATTTTATAATAATAGTGCATATTTTTTACAAGAAAAAAACAAAATAGAAAACTATTATTTATTGATTCCGATAAAGTTTAGGTTATAATAGACTTATGTTAAGGGAGATTTTTCATAAAGATATATTACTATTTTTACTTGCAAATATTTTTGCAGATGTTACAATACAAAATTTTGAATTAGGATTTATTTCTATTATGCCTGGTTTTCAAGATGAAGCCGCGTGTTTAGAAAAATACATTTTTGCGGCTGTAATTAATCTAAATTTCCTTTCAAGAATCGTTATTTTACCTGTTATTTATGAATATATAGAAAATAAATCCGAAAACTTAATTTTGAAAAATTTTATATTTCATTTGAAAAAATCGCATAAAGCTAAATTTTATGTATTACTGATAAATACTATTTATACATTTATATTAATATCATTAACTTTAAATATTTATTCAAATTTCGATATAAAATTTTTCATTTTTATTTTTGTTGTAAGCATACTCATGAGTTTATTTTTTGGTCTGATGGGCAGCTATATTGCATTATATCTATATTGGTATTTAAATAAAAAATTTTATAAATTAAGAAACATTTTACATTTTATTTTCAACAAATATACTGTAATTATAGCATTATTATCAAACCTGTTAGCAATAGGTATGATATTAAATCACAATATTTTAAATTTTGTTGTAAAAGTGTTAAAAATATTTTTATAAAAATAATAAAACAGCCATATTAATTACAGAAAATTATTATAAATTTTAGGTTACTTATAAAGATAAAAGAAAAGGCGGGCGCGAAGCGCCCGCCTTTTCTTTTATTGGGAGGACAAAAAATGGATAGTACAAAAATAAATTACACACTTTTAAAAGCTCAACGTGAATTTCTTGAAATTCCGCACGATTACAGTATTGATGTTGCTGTTTATCAGGGCGGATACGGCAGCGGAAAAACTTTTTGCGGTTCACTGCTCGGAATTTTACTCTGTCTTAAGTACCCCGGCATAAGAGGACTTGTCGGGGCTCAAACTTACACGCTTGTAAGAGACACTACACTGAAAACTTATTTTGAACACTTGGACAACATCGGATTTGTTGAGGGAAAAGATTACGAATGGTCAACTTCTCTGCAAACATTGAAATTCAAAAACAAATCCGAAATTTTATTCAAACACTTTGACGAACCTAATCATTTAAAATCTTTAAATTTAGGGTTTGTTGAGATAGAAGAAATGTCGGAAGTTCCTTTCGAAACGTTCAAAATGCTTCTTGCCCGTATGCGTCAAAAACCAAGACCAAATTGGAAAGATTTTAAATACAGAATTTTTGGGCATACTAATCCTGAAATGGAGCGAGGATGGATTTATAATACTTTTATTAAAGATCCATTACCGAATTATCGTTTAATTACCGCTCCTACTACTCAAAATATATTTCTGCCTGAGGGTTTTTGCGAAGAACTGAAAAAACTGTATGATGAAGATTATTACAGAATTTGTGTGCTTGCTGAGAACGGTCATTACACGTCAGGTCTTGTTGTAAAAGATTTTACAGACAAAAATGTTATAGACGTAAAATATCAGCCTGAACTGGATATGCATATATCCTGCGACTTTAACGTTGATCCTATGTGCTGGGTTTTGGCCCATAAAACTCAAGATAAAGTTTTTTATTTTGATGAAATTGCTATGGAAAACACAACAACCGCGAAGGCTTGTGAAGAAGTTATGCGAAGGTATCCGAAACACAAGGGACAAATAGTAATCAACGGAGACGCTTCAGGTGATAACAGAAGCTGTACAAGCGAGTTTACAAATTATGTGATTATAAAGAAGAAATTTTTAGAATTCGGTTATGACGTTGATATAAAAATTAAGGCTTTTAATCCGCCGATAAAGAACAGAATTATGGCGTTTAATTCTAAAATCCATAATGCAAACGGTAATATTTCACTTTTTGTAAGTCCAAAATGCGAAAAATTACTCTATAACATTTATAACTTGAAGTATATAGAGGGTTCTTCGAGAATTGACGTACCGAGTTACAGGCAGATAAAACAATCAAAGGAACTAAAATACTTGATGCATCCTTTAGACGCCGCATCATACCTTGTTGATTACTATTGGCCGATAAGTTTGTAGCTTGAATTGTTGTTTGGCTGGCGCTTTGCGCCCGCCTTTGTTATTAAATAATAAGAAAGGATAAAATTATGGAACATTTATTACAGTATTCACCGATTATTATTGTTGTTGTGATGTATTTAATTCAGCAGCGAATTGTTGTTACACCGGAACAATTAGAGAAAAAACACAGAGAAATCTTGGAAGATGTCGAAAATCGTTTTGCCTCTTTGAGTACAGTTAAAGATCTAAAAGAACAAGTTTCAGATATGAAAGAAAAAATCGACAGAATTTATGAATGTATTATTGCAGTGAAATAGATATTACCCCATTTCTTTGACCGCAAAGAAACGGGGTGCAAAGAAACTCCTGCCCTATGTTCCACTCGCTCATAATCTGTAAATGTTCTGTAAAGCGTCCACAAACTCACATAAATTTGTAATTGTTCGGACAATGTGGACAAATCGTTACAGAACATAACAATTATGGCTCTTTCCGCAAAGGGCGATTTTTATAATAACAAATTTTTTATGTTTGAACAGGACATTAAATTTAAAATTATATGATAAATAATAAAAATAAAAAAATAAATTAGAACAGGCGGGCGCTTTGCGTCCGCCTGCAGATGTTAATTAATGAAAAAAGAAAGGAAAAACTATGCCAAAATTTAAGAATTACTATAATGCAATATCAGGTGATGAAAGGATTTTTACAAGAGAGGATATTGCAAATATGACAAATACAGAATACAAAAATAATGAAAAAGCAATTAATTACCAACTGACAAATATTGGTGTTCCGACAGAAAAAGAACTAAAGAACAGCGAAAATGTTGTATATGTAAAAGCATACACAAAAGATGACGGTACACATGTTAAAGCCCATTATCGCTCAAAACCTGATAGATTATTTACGAATAATTTAGGTTATATAAATAAAAAGGAACAATCATTAAAAAAACATTCAGAAGATTATATAAGAACAAAAAGTTTAGTTTTGGAAGAAAAAACATTAAAGAAATTTTTAAATTTTTCAAATGCAGAACTAAATAAAAATAATCCTGATGCCAGAGAACTAATGAAAATTTCTATTACCGGACTAAGTAATAATCTCAAAAATGATAAATATACTGTAATCCCAAGCAGCAAAACAAAAAGTATAAATAATGCGTTAAGAATTAATAATTCATTATCATTAAAAATAGATAATAAATGGGGAGGAGTGAGATTTGCAGAAGATAGCCGATTGAGTAAAAATTTATCAAATTCTCCTCAATTACAAAGACAAGTTAAAGATTATTG
>CAYLHN010000084.1:0-8152 GCA_964383455.1 uncultured Muribaculaceae bacterium
TAAAAGGCGGTTCTTGGTATGCTAATCCTAATTCTTGTAAAATAACAATGTCAGGTGAGGGCAGACGACCAAATACAGGATATAATACTGTTGGTTTTAGGGTTGTTGCAGTTAAAAAAGGAACAACAGCTAATAATACATCTTCAACTAATTCAACCGTACAAACAAAAAAAGAATTACCAAATAATGTTAATTCTAATAACAATAACTTAAAAAAAGGAAATCCACCTCAAATAAATAATAAGAATGGATATTCAAATCAACAAGGCAACAGACGACCAAGCAGAAAACCGGATTCAAAACCGGGCGGAGATAAAACACCAAGTGAGTGGAATTAATATAACAGCAACAAATCTTGTAGGGTTTTCGTGTGCTTTTTCAAAGTTTTCTTTTGTCAATTGCGGTGATGATTATATTGCAAGAATTGATGTTTTAATGCTTCACCGATATTTTGAACCTAAACAAAATCAACGGTGAATGGAAAATTGTTGCAAGGGTTTATGATACTTTGTCAAAAGACTAATTTAAAACAATTTCAAATTCAAATCTTCAGCAAGGAAACTTTTTTGATTTCCTTGCTGAATTGTATCTGTTTCTTTTATTTCACCTAATAAAATCGGGGAATTTGGATTATGCAATTTAAAATTTTCTATTGCTTTTTGAGGGGTTGAATTTGCATAGCAATATCGGCAACCGTTCGGGCAAGTATCATACCACCCCAAATCCCTCGTTTCTATGCAATTACAATTTTTTCTCATTCCTTTGTGTTTAAGGTTTTTAAATTTAACACCGTTTGCCCGCCCTAAAATATCAAGTGTCATGCAGCCTGAAGGATGAATTCCGAAATTTGTGTAATCACCATTTGTTGCACAAGTTTGGAGGTAAATATCGTATTTTTGTGCAATTTCACCCAAACCACGAGCAAGTAAAAGTTTTTCATCTTCGGTTATCGGTTTTAATTCAGGCATATTAACTGAGAGTTTTTTATACATTTCAACAAAACTAAAAATACAACGGTCAATGTGTCCTGATAATTGATTTGCCATATCATCAAAAGTTTTAAGGTGATAATCAATAGTGTATTTTTCAGTCAATAGAACAGGATCATACCGCCAAGCTATACGATTTTTGCCTACAATACTTTCTAACTTTAAAAGGGTTTCTATACTTTTATCTATTGAGGGAACTCTCGGTTCAATATCTTTATCGTAGACAGTAATTGTATAGTGAAAATATGTATTAAATCGATCTGTTATTTCATACAGTCTATTTAAAATCGGCTCATAATTTTTAGAGCAAAAAACAACGCAATCGACCTTATCGGGAGTCAATTCATATCGTGTAACTTTGTTAGGATAAAAAGGGTTTCTTGAATATACAAAGCCCTCTTTAAACCTATTTAAAAGCCATTCACTATAATATTGAACTGTATCAGTTCTTCCGCCTGTGTTAAGTATCATTTTATAACTTCCAAACAGTAATACCTGTTGTTTCGTCTTGTTTTCTTCTAATTACACCATTTTGAACAGGTCGTATTTCAATTTCTGCTGTGTATAATACGGTTGCACTCAATAAATGTCCGCCTGTTGTTGCAAGATTATAATTTTCATCGTGATAAGTAAACATTGCATGAGTATGGTGAAAAATCTCATCATTATCATCTGCTGAAATATTACCAATGAAAGATGCAAGTTCTAATACACCTGATTTTTTATGCTCTAAAAATTTGTCTTTTTCAGGGATATAACTTGAAACAACAATATCAGAGCAACAACCGATTCCTGAATAAGTTGCGGATAAAACTTTTTCTTTTCTGCAAATATCCATAATGCCCGATATTATTTCATCACCACGATTAAATCTTACATATATAGAATCACCAAACTTTTTGTAATCCATTATTGCATTGCTCCTATGCCTCTTAAAATACCAATCATACCCTCTGCCGCTATATCGTTTGTAACTTTGCCTTCTTTATTAAAGTAATAAAAGTTCATTACGCAAACTGAAATTTTTTTATTTGTAGGTGCAATTCCCATAAATTCGCCGTCGTGAGTTCCAGTTAAATTCCACTTTACTGCAACTTTATCTTCATCAGCTACCATATCAGTAATATGCCATTGAACATCTGAAAAGCCTTTTCTCATCCAATGAACAACTGATAAATAGCCCTTGCCGCCATATAAAGGATCAGGACTTGCAGGGGTATAAAAAGATGCGTCGCTTGCTACCAATTCTTCAGCAATTTCAACATCTGCTGTATTAATCATAGTTTCAAATTTTTTCATTAATTCTTTATTTTGTTCAATTAAATTCATTTTCTACTCCTTTTATTTAAAAAGGGGCATTTTGCCCCTTAACTTTAGCATAAATCCGCATCACCAAAGCCGAATTGTTCCAATGAATCAGTTTTTGCCTGAACGCAGATATATTGCAGTTCAGTTTTTGATTCCATTGTTCTTACGGCATTGGGTTCAACTTTAACACAAGATCCTTCTTTAACTTCGATTACTTCATTATCAAGTGTCATTGTACCCTCACCAGACAAGAAAATATAAATTTCTTCATTTTGTTTGTGTTTATGGTTAAAAGGAAGTTTAATTCCCTTTGGCATTGCACTTACTGAAATTTCACAAGAAGTTAAACCTAATAAATCGTGCAAAAATGCTTTCCCATTTTCATATTTTGTACCAATTTCGTTTAAATTTCCGATTTCTACATTTTTAAAGTTTGTCATAAATTACTCCTTTTTTATGTTTTCTACTATTCTGCTTAACAAATTTTCCAACACCTGATAATCACTATACGAAATATTTTCAAACAGTTTATTGTTTAATTTATTTGAAATGTTTTCAAAAACAGGTTTAAAATCATTACCTTTTTGGGTTAAAACAATATATGTATAACGACTGTCTTTTTCTGAAACCTCTCTTTTGACATAACCCAATTTTTCAAGTTTATCAATTAAGACAGTAACAGTCGGTCTTGTGCGGTGAATTTTATCTGCTATATCTTTCATTGTCATTTTATTATTTTGATAAAGGCAGACTAAAATATCACCATGACTTGGCACGAGTCCTTTTGCACCGTTTTTTTCTAATTCTTCAATAATAAAACGGTTGCCGTTTTCGTGAATTTTAGATACAAGCGATAAAAAATTCTTCATAAGATTATTATAGTTAGATGTCTAATTATTGTCAAGAATGTTGTTTTTTATTGCAGTTAATAGTCTATAACTCAATATAATGCGGAATTATATCTTCATAACTTCCGTCTTTTAATAAAAAGCCTTTTGGGATTATGCCAAGTTGCGTAAATCCCAATTTTTTATAAAGTTTCAGAGCAGACGTGTTTGTTGCAACAACCGCATTGAATTGCAATATCTTAAAACCTAATTCTTTTGCTTTTGTTGGGCAATTTTTTACAAGTAATTCTCCGATACCATGCTTTTTTAACGGCATAACTTGCGTTTGAGATATGTCCGCACCGACCGACATTATTCGGGTGCAAAATATAAAGTCCGACAATTTCGCTTGAATTTTCATCATAGGCAAGTCCTGTGAATGATTGAGAATTAAAAAATTCTAACCCTGAAACTTCATTTAATAATTCCGTTTGCGGAAATGCAATGCCGTCAATTACGACATCATTCCAAATGTCTATGGCTTGTTTTACATCTGATTTTTCAAGTTGTTTAATGTTGTAGTTTGTCATAATTCTATTGTAATTCAAATAAGATTAATCACTATTTTTCTTTTTATTTACCCTCAAAAGTACAACAAGCGGAATCATCAAAAATGTTAGAATTGCACATAGTGCAAATAAATCAGATATTGCCATAAGTTTAGATTGAACCAATAATTGCTTATATAAAACAATATTTGCTTTTTTAGCGGCAATAATCGCTTCGCCATGATGTAAAAATGCGGATTTTAGAGCATTAAAATGAGTCATAAAATTATGACTGTAAACACTCATATTCTTAACTAAATAAGTTTGATGAACCTGTGATAAACTTATTATCCAGCTTGAAGCAAGAGAAGTTGCAATAGATCCTGTTACGCATTTTGATAAACTGTGAATACCGGCTCCGCTTGGGATTTGGTCTTTAGGCAGAGAACCGAGAGCAATACCCGAAACAGGAACAAGAGCAGTTGCTGAACCGATTCCAAACAATATATTTGATAATATTATCCACTCTGAATTAACTTGTAAATTCAAATCTACACATAATGCAATAGAAATTCCAAGCAACAAAAATCCTGTTGCAATGACATATCTAACATCATAGAGGTTACAAATTTTTCCTATTACAAAAAGGATTACAACCGCAAAAACTCTTGAACTTAACGCAATACCTGTGTCGGAAGCGGTATAGTGCATTAAACTTTGGTAAAATTGAGGAAGTAAAATCATTGTGGCACAAACCATCATATTTATTACAATCCCTAAAATTGTGCCTATGACGAAATTAAAATCTTTAAATACTCTCAAATTAACAATCGGTTCTTTATTTTCAAGCTCCCACACAATAAAAGCGAACATTGAAGTCAGAGAAAACACAGAAAGCCAATATATCCAAGTGCAATCAAACCAACCATATTGCTGACCTTTATCGAGTACAACCTGCATAGAAAACAGCCACAAAATAAGGAATACTACCCCTAAAATATCAACATTTTCTTTTTTCTTTGACCGAGTTGTATCGTTCACTATCATGGGAATTAAAATCAAAGATAAAATTCCGACAGGGATGTTAATTATAAATATCCACTGCCACGAAAAGTTATCGACTAATAAACCGCCAACTGTCGGACCCATTATTGACGATACCATAATTGAAAATACAAAAATTGCCATAGCATCGCCTTTTCGGTTTTGAGGGAATTCCTGCAATAGTATGGATTGAGATAATGGCATTAAAATACCGCCCCCGACACCTTGTATAATTCTGCCTATAATCAGAACAAGCAAACTCGGTGCGAAAGAACAAATAACAGAACCTATTGTAAAAATAGCAATAAATATCTTTAAAAAATTGAGTCTGCCTAATGTCCGCTCTAACCACCCAGTTAACGGTAAAAATATTCCGTTTGCTATCATATAACTTGTTACAACCCACTTTGCTTCATCTGATGTTGAACCGAATGAGCCTGCTATGTGCATAAGCGCAGCGTTAGATGAACTTGTTGCAAGAAAAGCAAAGAAAGTAGGCATTACAACAACAAGTGATAACAGCCACAACGGTGCTTTTTTAGGGTTAATTTGTTCTTCTAATATTTCCATATAGCAATAATATGAGATTCTTCGGCTACAACGCCATTCTGAGTGCAGCGAAGAATCTCCATAATACCGCCTCAGAATGACTATATTTATTTGATTTTTACTTTGGGTACAACACTCATTCCGGGTGCTATTGTATAATCCGAAATATCTTCCGCAAATACGATTTTTACAGGTATTCTTTGAACTACTTTAATATAACTTCCAACAGCGTTTTCAGGCGGAAACAGACTTGCTTTAGCACCCGATGCTAATTGAATACTATCAACTTCCCCTTTAAACTTTTTATTCGGGTAAGTGTCAATTTTAATTGAAACAGGCTGCCCTTTTTTCATTTTTCCTACTTGAGTTTCTTTAAAGTTTGCAACTATCCAAATTTTTGGCGAAACGACCGACATTAAAGGTTGAGCTTTGTTTACATAATTTCCCATTTCAACAGAACGGGCAGAAATATAGCCGTCTTGCGGGGCATAAATTTTTGTATAAGATAAATCCAATTTTGCTTGAGCAAGTTGAGCTTCTATTTTATCAATGTTTGAAGACGAAGCTTCATCTTTTGATTTTGATGATTTTACAGTTGCACTCATGGCATTTTGTCTTTCGAGAGCCTCTTTATAAGCTGTTTCCGCCTTATCATATTGTTGTTTTGTACAAAGTCCGTTTTCTTTCAATTTAGAAAATCGTTCAAAATCTTTCTTTGCAAAATCGAGATTTTTATTCGCATTTGCTAAATCAGCACTCGATTTATCTATATCGCTTGTTGAAACATTTTTATTTGCTTTGGCTTCTTTGAGGGCACTCTCTAATTCTTTAACCTTATTTTCAAAATCGGCAGGATCAATTTCTAACAATAAATCCCCCTCTTTAACGTAATCATTATCATCAACTTTTAAAGATATAACTTGCCCTGAAACTTTCGGTGCGATTTGAATAAACCTGCCTTCAACAAAAGCATCATCGGTTGATTGGTAACTCAATGAAGTTATAAAAGCATGTAAACCAAATAAAATAAAGAATAGAACGACACCGGCCGGTATCAAAACTCTTTTTTTCGCATATTTTTTAAGATTTTTTCTTCTTCGTTTATTAAGTCTTATCTTTGCTTCTTTTTCAAAAACATCATCTTCATTTTTTCTTCTTTTGCTATTTTTCGGCATAGTATTTCCTTCTTTCTCCTCCAAAGCGTAAATATGCGGGGGTATAATTTATCCAGCTAAATTTTCCTGTATTTTATTTAAAACTTTTATACAAGTGTACATTTCGTCTTGCGAAATATCTTTAAGATAATTTTTACGGGATTCAATCATAACAGGAGTAATTTCGGCTCTTAGAATTCTCCCTTTATCGGTTATTTTAATAACATTATTTTTTTGAGCCTGCTCTTTTGTTATTAATTCCTTTTCTTCAAGAACGGATATTATGCGTGCCATGTTAGATTTATCTTTACATAATAATTTGCACAACTGATTTTGGCTTGGTGGATTATCATCCTCAATCATATTAAGTACCATGTACTGTTCAGGAGTAATCTCAAATCCATTTTTTGCATACAAATCCAAGTTATGAACTTTGATTGCTCTGCCTGAAGCAACAATCGCATTTCCTATTATGTTTGTAAAAATTTCTTTTAACATTATGTTATTATAATAACTGTGTAAAAATAAAAAAGCAAGTTGCATTATATATTTTTATGTTATTATGATAACAAGAGGAGACACCCCGAAATGAAAAGAATAGCAATTTTTTTGTTTACACTCAGTCTGTTTGCGATGCCGGCATTTGCCATCACAGGTAGGTCGGATTTACCAATCCGACAACAACAAGAATATATGAACCTGTCTTTTTGGCAGAAATTCAATGATGATATATTGGTGGATAATTTATTGCATGTTTATGAAAATAACCACGACTTAAAGTCAGCAGTCTTAAAAACAAATGAAGCAAACAGAATTGTCAAAATGTCATTTGCAAACGAACTTCCCCATATTGGTTTTGAAGGGTATGTTGGCAGAATTTTTAAATCATCGGATGAAGTATTCGGAGATGTAAAAATTCCAAACTACGCCGAAACTCACTATTATTTACCTCTCACAATGAATTATGAAATTGATATTTGGGGTAAAAATCATTTAATAACAAAATCCAAAAAGAAACAATTTGAAATGGTAAAGCAAGACGAAAGAAGTGCTTATATTTATATATCATCTGCGTTTGCGGTTGATTATTTCAATTTAATCAGGTGCGACAAGTTAATCGAATACCAAAAACAACTTATTGCTTTGCAAGAACAAGCAATAAATTCTTATAAAATACGCTATGAATATGGAACTGCCACACTATCAGAAATTGATGAAGCAGAAAAAAACTTAACATATATGAAAGAAGATTTAGATAAACTTCTTGAAAAACAGGATATTTTGAAAAATCAGATTTCGACATTATTGGGCGATAGAGCCTTTGAGGATATTAATCGTTCAGATTATGACAAATTAAATATATCATTTACCACTCCTGACAGTATCGATTTTAATATGTTAGATAAAAGACCTGACAGAATAAAATCCGAGCTTGACTTAGAAAGAATAGGAATTGATGTAAAAGTTGCCAAGAGAGACTTGCTTCCAAAATTCATTATCACAGGCAATATGGGATTTAATATGTATAATATATCTTCTTCTCACAAATTTTTAGCAGATTTAGGGGTAGTTCCTGCATGGGATTTATTTATGGGCGGAAGAAAATTACAACTTATAAAATTGAAAAAAGACCAATTTGAGATAGCGACTCAAAAGTATGAAAAAACAATATTGACAGCTATTCAAGAAACAAACGATGCCTTATATTCTATGAAAACGGCTGAAAATATTAA
>CAYLHN010000085.1:0-7993 GCA_964383455.1 uncultured Muribaculaceae bacterium
TTTGCTAATTTGTTTTTAATTGAATCAGCTTTAATTACACCTTTTTCATCAAAAACAACATCTAAAAATCCTGCTTTTTCGTTTAATTTTCCTGCTTGGGTGATAACAACATTTTCACCACGTTTTGACTTAACAAGATTTAATTTATGGTCTCCGCCTTTATTTTTATCGTTAACACCGTCAATTACAGCGTGAGAGTGACCACCGACGATAACATCAATACCTTCAGTTTCTCTTGCAACTCTTAAGTCAGCATGTTCGCCATAACCTAAGTGAGATAAAAGAATAATTTTATTAATACCTTGTTTTTCAAGTTTTTTAGCTTCTTCGTTTATTTCTTTAATAGTTTTATCAACATCTTTTACTCTTACGCCTGATTTTGCATCTTCCGTAATACCAACATCAGCATCAAAAGGAGATGCGCCGATTACTGCAAACTTATGTCCGCCTTTCATAAATACTGCGGATTTTACTAATTTTTTATCAGCAATTCTGTCTTTTAATTTGCAATTTTCACCGATTTCAAGGTTTGCAGAAACAGCGGTTGCATCTAATTTTTTTAAATTTTCTGCTAGTTTTTCAGTTCCCGGTGTAAATTCATGATTACCAAGAGTCAAAGCATCAAATTTCATAAGATTCATAACCTTTGAAATTAAACCGATTCTCTTAGAATCTTTACCATAGAAACAATCGCCTGCAGTTAATGTTAATGTTGCGTTATTTTTGTTAGATTTTTCAAATGTATCTTTAGCATTTTTTAATTTTGCCAAACGATTAATGTCACCATGCATATCGTTAGTATAGAATACACTTAGCTGAACTTCTTTTTTGTTTGCTGCCTTTTGAGGTGTAAAAAAATTGTTAATTGTTGTCATAAAAATCTAAATTAACCCGTACTATTATATAAAATAATATTTTTCAAAAAAATTGCGTCTTGTTTGTAAATCATGTTAACAAATTTTAAGATAATTTAAAATATTTATGCTATAATATTCTCAAGGATAAAAAAAGGAGAAATTTAATGTTAACGGTAAACAAAAAAGAAAGAAAGTCTATTCGTTCTGCATATGGTAAAGCATTAGTTGAAGTTGGTAAAGAGAATCCAAATGTAGTAGTTTTGGACGCTGACCTTGCAGGTTCAACGCAAACAAAATTATTTGCAGCAGAATTTCCTGAAAGATTTTTTGATTGCGGTATCGCAGAAGCAGATATGACAACAACTGCAATAGGATTATCGACAACAGGAAAAATTCCTTTCTTATCAAGTTTTGCCGTGTTTGCAACAGGCAGAAATTACGACCAAGTAAGAAACGGTGCTTGTTATGCAGGTTTTAATATAAAAGTTGTAGGTACTCATGGCGGAATTACAGTTTGCGAAGACGGAGCAACTCACCAATCTTTAGAAGACGTTTCTTTGATGAGAGGTTTACCGGGAATGCAAGTTTTAGTTCCTTGTGATTGCGCCGAAATGAATGCAGCCGTAAAATATGCAGTAAAACACTACGGCCCTGTTTATATAAGAGTTCCAAGAACAAATGTTCCTGACGTATTTGAAGAAGGACATGAATTTGATTTAACAAAAGCTGTTGTTCTTAAAGAAGGAAAAGATGTAACGGTTGTTACAAACGGTGAAACAACTGCAGAAGTAATTGAAGCTTCTGAAATTCTTGCTAAAAAAGGAATCAAAGCAGAAATTGTTCATTTACCTATGGTAAAACCTATAGATGCTAAAACAATTATAGAATCAGCTAAGAAAACAAAATTTGTTGTAACAGTTGAAAACCATTCTGTAATCGGCGGCGTAGGTTCCGCAGTATGCGAAGTTTTGTCAGAAAATTATCCTGTTCCTGTTCACAGATTAGGTATTCAAGATACTTTTGGACAAACAGGTGATTTTGACAATTTAATGAAATATTACAGATTAAACTCAGAAGAATTAGCTGAAGATATTACAAAATTAATGGAAAGAAAATAATGATACAGTTACGCTCGGTAACAAAAAAATATAAAAACAAATATGCATTAAAAAATATTAATCTTGATATTGATAATGGGGAATTTGTATTCCTTGTAGGAAAATCAGGTGCAGGTAAATCAACGTTGATGAAGATTTTATATAAAGAAGAAACACCTTCATCAGGTACAGTAATCATTGGCGGTAATGGCGGTATTAATCTTGCAAATTTAACTTCTGACAAAGTCCCAAATTTAAGACGCTATATGGGTATAGTTTTCCAAGATTACAAATTACTTCCTAAACAAACAGTTTATGATAATGTTGCATACATGATTCGAACTTTGGGTATGAGCTCAAAAGAAGTTGATGCAAGAGTTAAAGGCGCTTTAAAAGTTGTAGGGCTCAGTGATAAAATGAAAGCTAAGCCTACTGAACTTTCAGGCGGAGAGCAGCAGCGTGTAGGTATTGCAAGAGCGATTGTTTACGGGCCGCCGCTTTTAATTGCAGACGAACCAACAGGTAATCTTGACCCTAAAAACTCTCTTGAAGTTATGCAAATTCTTGACCAAATTAATCAAAGAGGCATTACTGTTATTGTTTCAACCCATGACCAAAACATGGTTGATTACTTTAGAAAACGCGTAATAACACTCGATGAAGGAGAAGTTATTCGTGACGTTCAAGCAGGTACTTATGAATAAAACAAAAGCACAAAAAATAAAAAAGCAAGTTAAAAATCATATACCAAAAGATTGGCTGACTGAAATCAGAATAGTTTCACGTATGTGTATAGAAATTTTTAATGATATACGCCGTACAGGACTTGTTAACATAGCTATTATCACAACAATGGCAGCTATTTTAACATTATTTGGAGCACTTTTAAGAACTACGATTTCTGTTTCAGCATTTGCACACGAATTGGGAAATGTTCTTGAAATTTCTGTATATTTAAAAAATAATGCCGATGCTAATGTTGTTGCAGAAAGAATAAAAGAGTTTGAACACGTTGAAAAAGTAAAAATAATTCCAAAAGAAAAATCATGGTCAGATTTAAAAAGAGAATTGGACATTTCTGATATTGATAATCCTCTGCCTGATACACTGCATGTAAAAATTGATGTTCCTGAGCATACTAACGAAGTATTCTCGAAAATAAAAGCTTTATCTGTAGTTGAAGATATGAGTTACGCTCAGGAATTAGCTAAAAAAATTCAATTTTTAAATAAAGTTGTAAACACAACAACAGTATTTGTAGTTATTATTGTAGCAATACTCACAATAACTATTATTAACAATACTATTCAACTGGTAATTCAGTCCAGAAAAGAAGAAATTGAAATTATGCGTCTTGTTGGTGTCAGCAATTGGTATATAAGAATACCGTTGATTATGCAGGGGGCATTATACGGTTTTGTTGGGGCTTTACTCGCTCTTATACCGGTTGATATAGTGCAAAATTTATTAAATAATATACATAAATTCTTCCTTGTACCATCACCTGCAGGTGCGGGACATATTGTAATTATATCAATGGTAATATTGGGTATTGCATTTGGTGCAAGCGGAAGTTTCTTATCAATAAAAAAACATTTACAAGTATAATCAGTTTATAAAGGACACTCTATGTTTTCAGGAACAAATGTAGTTTTAGTTACAAATCACGAAGAAATGATTGAACAACTTAGTTCAGAACTTGTTCAATTAAGAAACATTGACAGTATTCTTATCAGAAACTATGAAAATGTTTTACCGACAATTGAATCAGAAAAACCTCAAGCTATTATTATTAATTGTCAAAGCACAATAGAAGAACCTTTTTGCTTAGAAATGATTCAAAATTTCAAAAAAATAACTTCTGTTCCTATTATTTTAGTTATGGAAACATATGATAAAGAATTTATAAGAACCGCCAATAAAATTGGTATAAGTGACATTTTAACTTTAGAATACGGAAATTCTGAAATATTAATGAGAACAATTTGGAGTTTACAAAAAACAGAACTCCGCCAACAGCAAAAGAAACACGAAAAATTATTAAAACAGCTTAACGCTATTGATTTAGAAACAGAATTTTATACTGCAAAATATAGTAATAAAGTTTTCCAAAATGAAATCGAGCACTTTAAAGAAACAAATATTGACGGAATATTCTTGGCAATAACTCCAAATAAAGATTCCAGATTAAAACCAAGTACCAAAAATATAATAGAAACGATACAATCAAATGTTCGTTTAACTGATACGGTTGCTCATACAAAATCTCAAAACACATTTTATCTTTTACTTTCCAACACAAACCTTAAAGGTGCAATGGTTGTATGGAACCGTATTAACAACAATATAGGTGCTGATGAAACTCTTTGCGGATGTATTTATGAATTAGAATCTGAATCTTTTGAAGAAATTGATAATTTACTGAAAGACGGCTTAAAAAAAGCACAAAAATCACCTAATTACTTATACATTGTCGAAACTGAATCAGAAGATGATGATAATTGGCTTGAAGAAAATGCGTTACCTGGTTCAAAATCTCACAAAAATTTCAAATTGTTTCAACAATTATTTGTTAAAAAGACTGAAAATGTTATTAAACCGGCAATTAATGATTTACTGCTTGAATATAAAGAAATTTTATCAAATACGGATGTAAAAATTGAAGACACTGACGATAGTTTTATTGTTGATTTCATTAATAAACATCAGGAAAGCCAATATAAACTTACACAAAAAGGTAATTCAATCTTTGTAAAAACTACTCACAGCGGTCTTGATAGTCCTGAAAATAACGAATATATTTTAGGATTAAATGAAATTAAGAAAGATGAAATTTCAAATAGCTTTGAAGATTTTATTCTTGAATTCAAAAGCTGTCTATAAGATTTTATATAGCAATGCGCGGAAATCAAAGATTTCCGCGCATTGCTATATATTATTCTATTTAAATTATTCTATATTAGCTGCACTATCAAATACTGCATCTTCATACCCTTCTTGCGAAGATACACCGCCTTGTTGAGGAAGAACAAGCCCGTCATTTGAAATAACAAACGCATAAATATCTTTAGCTCGTGTATTTAAACCTTCATCAGGCCCATCAACATCAACTAAAATATAGCCGTAATAATCTTTTATGTTAAAAGCATTTGTTGAAGTAGGAGGATAATTTGTAATACATACCGCAAAAGCTGAACCATCATTTAATGTTGCGGTAGCACAGTCTTTATTTGCAATTGGCTTTCCGCTTCCGCTAATTGTATTTGAAGCATCAGTGACAGAAGTTGTAAAACAAAGTGTATCCTCTTGTTTACCACAATATGCTGCTAATTTTAAATGATTTGCCATTTCGGATAAAACAGCATCTGAGCGATCTTTAGCTGATGATTTACCATTTAATGCATCATTTAAATTTACCTGATGAATTGCTGCATCAAGCTTTGCCATTGAGGCTTTTGCTTTGGCAGCAAGCGCACTTCTATCTTGTGATTTTTTCATATTTGGAACAGCCAAAGCTGCGACAACAGCAACAATTGCTGAAACAATTAAAATTTCCGATACCGTAAAAGCAATAAATTTTTTAAACATGATATTTCTCCAATAATTTATATCATTATATCGTTTTTATAGAAATTGTGCAATATGTGCAACTGTTTTTGGAAAATATCTTTGCAAATATTCAGAACGAAGCGAGTATTTTTCAACTGAATTATAAGTATTTAAAATTGCATTGATTTCTGCCAAAGATTCTTTTACAGCCCCATTTTTGCCGCTGCTGTGACCAAGTGAATTCAAAAAATAATCAATATGTTCTCTTTGTGTATTAGAAAAGTTTTTATTAAACAATTCTTTTTCGGCATGATAAGTTTTCAGAACATTTTCATTTGCGGAAATAAGAGTATTTTCGGTTGCATCTTTTGTTTTGAAAGTTGTAATATCGTAATTTTTCATATCTTTTGAATGGCCAAGTTCGTGGAGTAAAATATATTCATCGGCACATGTTGTAACATCTTTTCGTCCCGGATGATAAAAATATCTTGAATCATCGTCATCATCAGTTTGGAACAATCTTGTTACATTATTACCCATTTTCATTAATTCATCGCCTGAAAGTTTTTTCAAAACAGGAATAAGTTTCGAACTGTTGCCAAAAACGTATGAATATAGATTTATTTCTTTATTTTCGTTTGTTTTTTGATTTTTAATATTTAAATTTTGGTCATCATTTGAATATTTTATTTCATAACTTTCGCCATTTTTTGCTGAAACAAAAGTATTTTTATCAATAACTTTAAAAGATTTTGATTCACTTAAAAGAGTTTTTCCGCTTTTATCGGTAATTTTGTATTCAGAATTTCTGTTACCATTTTTATCTTCTGTTAATTCAAATTGAGTTCTTGTTCCGTCCAAAGATTTAAAATCTTTTTTTACGGTTAAAACACCTGTATTTTTGTCAATTTTTCCGATGCTTAATTGTTCAACTTCACCATTATTGTATATTCTCTTTGTATTAAAAATACCTTTAATATCAGACGGTTCGGAATATTCTTTAAAATCTTTTGTAACAAGAATTTCGCTTACGGGAATTTTCTTGTCGCCCTTGATTTCGCTTATAACTTTAGATGATATATTTGTTTTAAAATCTTTAGAAGTTTTAACTTCAAAAGATTTACCGTTTTCTTTTTTTGTGATTACATCTTGAACAGCTCTTGTGTTGAAGTTTTCATCAAGTGTTACTGTTTTTTTATTTTTATTTTTGTCAACTGCGGTTATATCAAAAACGTTATTATCGAATTTATTAACATCAAGCCTTATTTCCGATAAATTTTCACCTGAAAGTTTATCTAATTCATTAACTTTATTAGCAAGTTTTTTTGCATCAACTTTTGCGGTAGAATTAAAAAATAAATTTTCTAAAATATTAGCTCCTGAGAGTTTTGTATCAGCTAATATTTCGGCATTTTGCTGAACTTCAGGAGTTTTTTTACTCAAACGAACAAGTTCTTTTTCAGAGAATTTTGATTTCATCAAATCTGAAAAAGATGCTAAAACTGATGGCTCGAAAGTATCAGGCCTTGTGCCGTAATTTGGATTTACGGTACTCGGCGTTTTTTTTAAATATGGATTTACACTTGTTAAACCGTTGACACTGAGCATACCGTGATAAAACACCTCAAGCTCAAGAATTGCCATGATTTTTACAAATTTTAAGGAATATTAAATTTAATTGCAGCTTGTTTGCGTTTCTGACAATTGAACACCATTTGGACATACTCCGTCTGCATCTGCCTTTAAGTAATCAAGATTACCGTATTCAATTGGCCAAAAAGTACAAGTGTCACTTCCTTTATCAGTAACACACAATGAAATTTGATCTTCTAAAGTATTTTCTCTCTTTGGAGCAATTACGCCAATAGAATCAGATAAAACAAAATAGAAAATATCTTCACCCATTTTATTTTTTCCTTTATTTGGCCCATTTACGTCAACTATAATATCTTCCAGACATATGTCATTAATTGTATTATTTAAACCAGCTGGACCACAATCACAGTCTGGATAAGTTGCATAAGAATTTATTGTCATACCATCAGATAATTGATACATAATATTGTTATAAGAAACATGTTGCATTTCACCTTTTACCAGTGAATCACAACTAACATATGAACCTTCCTCTTGCCCTTCCCCTCCATTACATGTTTTAGAAATTTTTAAAAATTCTCCTATACGCTTTAACCAACAATTTCCAAAATCATTGTCATTGCGACAAGATTCTGTATTCCAAGTTGACACAGGCCCATATGTTGCTACTGCTCTGTCGTTTGCTTCGTTAAGCATTGAATATGCTTTCATTAGGCGTGTAACAGTTTCTTTGTCACCTGTTGCATGGTTTAAGTTTGGAAGTGTCAGCGCAGCAACAACGCCGATTATGCCGATAACGATTAATGTTTCAGCTAAAGTAAAGGCTCTAAGGCACTGAGGCACTAAGTTACTAAGGAATTTTCGTGCATTAAAATGCACGCTACAAGCTGCGAA
>CAYLHN010000086.1:0-7985 GCA_964383455.1 uncultured Muribaculaceae bacterium
ACAATTGTTGTTGCGGAAACCGAGCTTTGGCCTAATTTCGCAAGATTAGTGCATTATCGCGGAATAAATTTAATGATTATAAACAGACGAATTTCAGACAGAACTTATAAAAGTTATAAAAAACTTTCATTTTTCTTTAAACCTGTATTGAATAATTACACAAAAATTTTAACCCAATCCGAACAAGACAATGAAAAATTAATATCAATAGGCGCAAATCCAAAAACAACAAAAGTAATTGGTAATTTGAAATTTGATATAGCTAAAAAAGAGTGTGATTTTACACTCGGCAGCGGAAGGATTATAGTTGCAGGAAGTACTCATTCCGGTGAGGATGAGTTGATTATTCCAGTATTTAAAAAATTAAAAGCAGAATTTAACGATATAAAATTACTGGTTGCTCCAAGACATCCGGAAAGACAAGATGCGGTTAAGAATATAATTAAAACAACTGAATTATCTTGGGGTCTGCGTTCAAATAACGATACTTTTGATGAAAAAGATATAATAATGCTGGATACTATGGGTGAATTAAATAAAGTATACGCTCTTTGTGATTTTGCTATTATAGGCGGAAGTTTTAATAAAACAGGCGGTCATAATCCGCTTGAAGCTACCGTTTTTGAAAAACCTGTTATTTCAGGAACTTGTGTAAATAATTTTAAAGACATATATGCACTTTTGACTCAAAGCGGCGCTGCAAAATTAGTTGAAAATCCATTAGAACTGGAAGAATATATGAGAAAACTTTTATCAGATAATGAATTTTATTCTAAATGTTGTCAGGACTGTAAAAATGCATTTGATGAAAATCGTGGAGCTCTTGAAAAAATTATTGATGAATTGAAATAATATTTTATTTTATAATTCTAAACAAAAAGGAGCAAATTTTAATTTGCTCCTTTTTTATAAAATATCTGTAAAGACTAAGCTTCAGGTGCTGTTTCTTCAGCAGGTGCTTCTGCTTGTTGAGCTTCAGCTTCTTTTGCTGCTTCTGCTGCAGCAGCAGCTTCTGCCTCAGCTTGTTTTTTAGCTTCTTCTTCAGCTGCTTTTTTAGCTAAAGCTTTCTTTGATAATTTAACTGTTTCTGATTTCTTGTAGTTCAATGAACCGTCATCATTACAGTTTTTAATCAAATATGCAACTGTTTCTGTAGGTTGAGCACCTTTTGAAATCCAATCCAAAGCAGATTTTTTATCTAAAACCATAGCTTTTGTTTTTGGATTGTAGTGACCTAATTCTTGAATAGGAGCACCTTCACGTTTTGTTGTAGAGTTGATTACGATAACTCTGTATGTAGGGTTCTTTTTAGCACCTAATCTTTTTAATCTGATTTTTAACATTTTCTAATCCTTCTTAATTTTACTGCTCGTAAACAACTAGCCGCTTGTTGTTTACCGAAAATAAGTTAAGAGGAATTACTTATCTTCGTATCTTTATTAAATCACAAAAAAAATATCAATCAAGTAATTTATCCATAAGTTACAGTCTGTTAACGATTTGCCCGATTTATTATTACTGGTAATATATAAATATGGCAAAGATATTGTTAGTTTCGGATAATGAGAAAAAAATAAAACATTATGATGAGATGTTAACAGGATTTTCTCATGATTTTCAGTTTGCATCTGACAAGCAAATGTTTTTTGATGTGTTAAATATTAATATGCCGCAAGTTATACTGTTGGATTCAAATTCAAAATCCATAGAGCTTTCTCAGTTATACAGAAAAATAAATTCGATAAAGGAAAATCTTGTAACAATAACATTTTTAAACGAAGATAAAGTACCTCCAGAATTGTTAAATATTTCAGACGCTTTCTTGATGGAGCCGGTATCTGACAATATTTTGATTTCAACAATAAATGTAAATTTAAGGCGTAAAGATGCCGTAACCAGACTATCAACCGCCAATCAAAACTTATCAAAAAGTCTTTATCAATTAGATGTTTTATATAATATAGGTTCGCAGTTTGCAGCAACTTTGGATAAGGAAAAACTTATTAACATAATGCTTGAAGGACTTGATAAAGCTTTGGGATTTTCAGTTGCCTGTATACTAACGTTTAAATCTGATAATGAACCTTTGCTTATAATTAATTCAATAAATCAAATTTCCGACAGATTGCTTGAAGCATTAAAACTTAGAGCTGTATTAAATTATAAATCATTGTTCGAAAATAAAGAAATGCCGTTTGAATTAGATATTAATAATTTAAAAACGATTAAATATGCGAAAAATCCAATAGAAGATTATGATTTTTCAGTTCTAAGGTATGATAATATGTTTGCGCAAATAAATTTGAGCGAGAATTTCTTTGGCTTTGTTGAAATATATAGGGATACTGAATTTACAAATGAAGATTCGCAATGTTTTCACACAATTGCACAACAAGTTTCCATGCCATTAAAAAATGCATCTTATATTCAAGAAATACAAGAAAAAAACAGAGAATTATACAGGTTGGAACATTTAAAATCAGAATTTGTTTCGATTGTTTCTCATGAATTGAGAACGCCTATAACACCTTTAAAATCAGCTTTGCAAATCATATCAAGCGGAAGAGCGGGAACTGTTACTGAAAGTATGAATAAATTCCTGACAATGGCTAACAAAAATATTGAAAATTTTACAAAAATAATTAACGATTTGCTTGATATGTCAAAAATTGAAGCCGGAAAAATGGATTACAACTTTAAAGCTGTTAATATCGAAGAAATTATTAATTACGTTATAAGCCAGCAAAATAATGTTGCAGAGGAAAAGGGTCTAAATTTGACTGTTAATTTCGCTGATAATTTTGCATATATATTTGCGGATTCATCAAGGCTTACTCAGGTTTTAAATAATTTACTTTCCAATGCGATAAAATTCACAAAAACAGGCGGAAATATAGATATAAGTACAAAAATCGTTGATTCATCTCAGATTAAATGTCCTGAGTGTTTTAATGCAGAAGTTAAACATCTTAGCGGGAAATATGTTCAAGTTTGTGTTAAAGATGAAGGTATTGGGATAGACGAAGAAAATCTTCCAAAAATTTTCGACCAGTTTAAGCAAATTGAAAGTTCGCTTTCAAGGGAAGTAGGCGGAACAGGTTTGGGACTTCCTATTGTAAGAAAAATTCTTGATGCACACAATGGTGCAGTTTGGGCAGAAAGCACTCCTAACGTCGGCTCTTGTTTCTGTTTTGTTATACCTGTTGCTACGGAAAAATCTAATTTTTGGATTTTACATAAACAACTTATTCAACAAGCAAAAGTTAACAAGACAAAATTTATTACGCTTTCAATTTCAGCCTCAGGTGATTGTGTTGAAAAATTAATTTCTGAACAAAACTTAATAAATAGCACATATCTTAACAATTCTTTGCTTGAAAAAGAAGAAAATAAAACGACTCTTACAATGGTTATACCTGATGGTGACGCGCATTTGGCGGAATTCTTAAAGCGAAAAGTAGATTCGGTTGTGCTTAATGAAAAAGACAGATACGGAAAATGTGATATAATGTATTCATATACTACATATCCAAAGGAGAAGGATTAATGAAAAAAATATTACTTGTCGATGATGAACAAGATATTGTAGAAACCTTAAAATTTGTGCTCGAAGGTGAAGGATATACTTGTTTTTGCGCTTATAACGGTGAAGATGGTCTTAAACTTGCAAAAGAAATTGTTCCAGATTTGATGGTTTTAGATGTAATGATGCCAAAAATAAACGGATTTAAAATTAGCAGGTTACTAAAATATGATGCAAAATATAAAAATATTCCGATAATTATGCTAACTGCACGTTCACAAGAATCAGACAAGCAAATTGGCGAAGAAACAGGCGCTGATGTTTATATTACAAAGCCGTTTGATTTGGATGAAGTTCTTTCTACAGTTAACAGATTATTAAATAAATAAGAAAATGAATAATTATTATGATGGAAGCAGTTACTAACAAAACTTTAGAAAAATTGAAGTACGACCTTGTTCGTGAAGGTCTTGTTGAATATGATACTATTGAAAAAGCTCAAGAACTTGCAAATGCTCAAAACATAAATATTGGGCAGGCTCTAATAAATTCTAATGTTTTATCTGAAGAAACTTTATTAAAATTTCTTGAAAATAAATTGCATATTCCATACGTTAATCTTGATGATTACACACTTGATAAAAACTGCTTACAATATATAAATGTTATAGATGCCAGAAAATATCGTATTATACCGTTGTTTAAAATCGAAGATGTTTTGACGGTTGCTATGGCAGATCCGCTTGATTTATTTGCTATAGACAAAATTATGGAAAAGGCGGAATGCTCCATTGATCCTGTTATTTCGTCAGAAACAAGTATTTTGAAAAAGGTTGATGAATATTATAAAACGCCTAATACGGTAGGTGAAATAACTACGGAGTTTACAGATAGCGGATACGACTGGCACGAAGAACTGCATAGTGATGATTTATCTGATGAACATATTCAAAAAATTATCAGAGCAATTTTAAAGCAGGCAATTTTGGAAAATAAGCACGAAGTTTATTTCGCGCACGCAGAAGAAGGGTTAAGCATAACTTTTAAACAAAACGGTTCTGTTTATGAAAAAGGTTTTATCCCGTCAGTTTTAGCGTCATCATTTGTTTCTAAATTAAAAACTCTTTCTAATTTAGACCCATCAGTAAGTGAAATACCTCAACTTGGAAAATTATGCTTTAAAGTCGATGATATGACGCTTATTGCAAGTATTTCTTCGTTTCCGACTGTTATGGGTGAAAGAATTGCGTTAAAAATTTATAAGCCTCCTGTTCAATTGTCAAAAATAATAAAGGACGAATCGAAAGTTCAGTTTATTTTAAATTCAATTGATAAATCCGGTATTGTGCTTGTATGCGGTGCTCCTCTTTCAGGAAAAACTCATATTATATATTCGCTGTTGAATGAAATTTCTCAAAACAAAAAAAATATTATGACAATTGAATCTGTTACAAAATATGATTTACCAAAGATAAATCAATGTGAATTAAACGAAAGTATCGGATTTAATTTGGATAAAGCTTTAAGATTTATTGAATTTCAATCTCCTCAAATTCTCTATATAGAAGGTATGATGTCAAAATACGATTATATTTCAAGCCTTGTATTCAGCAACAAAACTGTTATAACTGAATTTTTGGCAGAAAATATGACTGATTTGAGAGAAAAAATGTCATACCCTGAAGTCGAAACCTTTAAATCACTTGTAAATTGTCTTATATTTATACATTCAAAAGACAGCATAGAAGTATTCGATAAACAAACAATAGAAAAATATTTGGCTTGATAATATTGTCTATTTTATGACATATTTTAACGGATGTTATTTATGGGTTGAAATGTGATATCAAATGTGATATCATGATAGTATGAGTAAAATCGATAAATTAATAAAGAAAATTCTTAATGGTAATAGTGATATATCTCCAAAAGATGCTTGTAAGATACTCGAAATGTTAGGATATGTAGCATCTGGCCCAAGAGGTGGCAGTTCACACTATACGTTTAGAAAAGGCAGCGAACCATCTATTACTATTGTGCTTACTCAAAATCCATTAAAGCCTTATATAATTGAAAAATTACAAATTGCATTACGGAAAGCAGGTTATTATGACTAAAGACTTAAATTATTATTTATCATTACCTTATAGTTATACTATCGAGTGGAGTGACGTTAACAATTGCTTTTTAGGTAGTATTGTGGAACTGGAAAAGAATATTACTTGCGGTAATACACCTGAAGAGGTTATTGCTAATCTGAAAGAAGCGCTAGTTGCGTATATTGATACAAGTCTCGCAAATAATTTAGAAATACCCGAACCTGTTAAAGCGATTGATTGTAAAGGAAAAATATCTTACAGAACAACAGCAGAACAGCACTATAAAATTGCCAAACGTGCTAAATCTCTAAATATGAGCATTAATGCTTTTATTGACCAAGCAGTTACGGAAAAATTGCAAAATATTGCGTAATATAATAAAAATTTATAAAAAATAAGCCCGAATATATTTTCGAGCTTATTTTCTTATATAAAATATATTAATGACAAGAGGTATTATTTACACCGTCTAGAACTATATTTGAATCATTACAGTTGCCTTCTTCGTCAGCTTTTAAATAGTCAAGATTACCGTATTCAAGTACCCAATAAGTACATTCTAGATCTTTATATTTAATACACACATCATCACTGAATTTAAAAGGCAAAACCCCTACTGTATCTGATACAACAAAAGCAAAATAATCATTACCATCGGCATTTTTGCCTTTATTTGGCCCATCTAAATCAATTACAATCCAATCCAAACAAAAATCATCAATTGTCGGATATTCTGTCAGAGAAGCATTACAATTGGGAATATTCCCCCACCCTTGGGCTAAGATAGTCATGCCATCTTGTAAATAATACACCCCAAAATGCATGCTAGATTCTTCATCAACTTCATCATATTTTTCAAATTTTGATATTTTTAAAAATTCACTTATTCTACTCATCCAACATAAAGATAAATTTTTCTTACAAGTTTCTGACCATTCGGATATGGGGCCATATGTAGCAACTGCTCTATCATTTGCCTCAGATAACATTGAATAAGCCTTTTTAACCCTCGTAACTTTTTCTTTATCGCCTGTTGCGTGGTTCAAATTTGGTAGTGTCAGTGCTGCAACAACGCCGATTATGCCGATTACAATGAGGGTTTCGGCTAAGGTAAAGGCTCTAAGGCACTGAGGCACTAAGTTTTTTGTGAATAGTGAATAGTGAGTCGTGAACTGACCGTTTTTGCCAGTGAAACATTTTGTTGTTTTAATTTGTTCGATGAATTTTTTCATATTATTCTCCTTTGTTATTTTTCCATTAATAAATAATTAAACTTAATGCCTTACTGCCGTAGTATCTTAGTATCTTTTTTCATAATTTTTCCTTTCTTTGCTAGATATATGTTTTATGGTAATTATTGAGTTTCTCAACAATTTATCATGATTAAAATGTTCTCTTTTAGACTACATACTTTGAACTTATTATATCATAAAATCATTTTGTGAACAACAAGACTACAAAAAATACTGTTGAAAAAATATATCAGTTGGGGCGTAAGATAGCAGAATTGAGGAAAAAACAACATTTTACGCAAGAAAAATTCTCTGAAATGATTGATATTTCAAGAGAACATTTGGCAAAAATTGAAACTGCTAAACGCTCTGTAAGTCTTGATTTACTTATTCTTATTGCTGAAAAATTAAGTGTAAAAGTGAAAGATTTAATTGATTTTTAGATATTTTTAAGCAGGTGAAATTTTTGTTGTATGATATAAACAGAGGGGAATTTATGTACGACAAAAAATCACTTAAAGCAGAAGAATTTATTGACCATAACGAAATTTTAGAAACGCTGGATTTTGCTGAAAAAAATAAAGATAATGTTCAGTTAATTGATGAAATTATTGCTAAAGCAAAAGAAAGAAAGGGCTTATCACACAGAGAGGCCAGTGTTCTTTTGTCTTGTAATATTGAAGAAAAAAATCAGGAAATTTACAGGCTAGCAGAACAAATTAAAAAAGATTTTTACGGAAATCGTATAGTAATGTTCGCTCCACTTTATCTTTCAAATTATTGCGTAAATGGTTGTGTATATTGCCCTTATCACGCACAAAATAAGCATATTCCCCGTAAAAAAATGACACAGGAAGAAATTAAGCGTGAGGTTATTGCTCTTCAAGATATGGGACACAAACGTCTTGCGCTTGAAACAGGCGAGGATCCTGTTAACAACCCTATTGAATATGTTTTAGACAGTATAAAAACAATTTATTCAATAAAACATAAAAACGGTGCAATACGTCGTGTAAACGTAAATATTGCCGCAACAACGGTTGAAAACTACCGTAAACTAAAAGATGCAGGTATAGGTACATATATTTTGTTCCAAGAAACTTATCACAAAGAAAGTTATGAACGCTTGCA
>CAYLHN010000087.1:0-7968 GCA_964383455.1 uncultured Muribaculaceae bacterium
GTGATTATACAGTTACAAAAAACACTTTGGCTAAAATAGCAGTTAAAGGAACCGAATACGAAGTACTGACAGACGTATTCAAAGGTCCGACAGCAATTGCCTGCGGATTTAAAGATGAAGTTAGTCCTGCTAAGATTGTTACAGAATTCATCAAAGATACTAAAAAAGGTGAAATCATTGCAGCAGCTTTAGACGGAAAACTTTTATCAAAAGAAGAAGCAAAAGCTCTTGCGAAATTACCGTCAAGAGAAGAACTTCTTGCAAAAATGCTTGGTTGTATCAAATCACCTGCTTCAGGTATTGCTAATACAACTAACGGTGTACTTACAAAACTTGTACGTACTATGGCAGCTGTTAGAGATTCAAAAACAGCATAGTTATTAGAAAAGAATAAAAAAGGAGAATAAAAACATGAGTAATGTAGAAACAATTTTAGAATCAATTGAAAAATTGACTTTATTAGAAGCAGCAGAATTAGTAAAAGCTATGGAAGAAAAATTCGGCGTATCAGCAGCAGCTCCTGTAGCAGTTGCAGCAGCAGCTCCTGCAGCAGCAGCAGACGCAGGTGAAGCAGCAGATGCAGAAGTTACAGTTGTATTAGCTTCAGCTGGTGCTAACAAAATTGCTGTATTAAAAGAAGTTCGTGCTATCACAGGCTTAGGCTTGAAAGAAGCTAAAGAATTAGTTGATGGCGCTCCAAAACCAGTTAAAGAAAACGTTAAGAAAGAAGATGCAGAAGCTATCAAGAAACAACTTGAAGCAGCTGGTGCTACAGTAGAAGTTAAATAGTTTTTTAACGAAATATAACGAAAAAGCGGTAATGTTTGTTCATTACCGCTTTTTTGTGTAAAATAGTAGTATGTAAGGAGAAAATAATGCAACTGGATGAAAATATCAGATGGAAGTTCAGATACGAAGGTGATTTTAAATACAAATTAGATGAATTTGAAAATTTATTGAGTGATTTTAAAAAACAACTAAACAATAAAGACTTTATAAATACGGAAAATAGGGAAAGATTTTTTGAATTATTTAAATCTTTATTTGATGGTTCAGTAAGAACACTAAAAGATTATTTAAGTTATGAAGGAATTTTTCATAGTGAACCCATCGATATAATAAAAGAGGCTTTTTATGTTGAAATAATAAAAGATGGACAAGTTTGGATTAATATGTTATTTGGCATAAAATCTATGTTTGAAGAGACTTTTCCTGAAATTTCTATGACAATAATAGAATGCTTTGAAAACTCGTATTTACCTGCATTTAAACAATTAGATGATTTTTTTGTAAAGGAAATACAAGCTTGTGAATAATAAATTTGGTATAGATGAAAAATCATATAGTTTAATAATAGAATTTTTTAAAAATCACTCACAAATAAAGATTGTGAAACTGTTTGGGTGCCCAAAACAAGCTTGCCAACAAAAATGTCTTAAAACTCTGAATTTAATAATGTTTGGAATTTATACTTCCAACGAATTTTTAAAACTTAAAGAAACACTTACTTCACTAAAACAACCTTACACTATCAATTTATTTAATAGTTATTCTTATCATTGGTATGATGAAATCAACTATATTGAAACACAGTGGAATAAAAGTCCTATTTTTTATAGATCAGAAGATTATAAGAATTATACAAAAGAATTAAAGATTAATTTAAAATCAAAAAATTATAAAAGTTGGGAAATTGATTTTATCGAACTTTTAAAAAGAATTTGCTGTGTGGAATGTAATTTATTAGAACGAAAACAGCATGAAATTATGAATAAAGATGAAAGTTCGTTGAAAATTGATTTATACAAAACTTTGCATGAATGTTATATGTTTTTTATTAATGTATTAAACGACTATTTCCAATATCAAATTCAAGGAAATAGGATGTTACCAAGAGATTTATTGAAAACGGCATTTGACAAGGGAATAATCGTTAATTTAAACACTTGGTATTCGATGATTGATGATTTTAATCGATATTATTCAAATAATGACTATATAAACTTTGATAAATTTGAAAAAGATTTCCATAAATTTGAAAATAATGTTAAAAATATATATTTACCTGAGTTAAAAAGAACGTGTGATATCCTAAAATCCAAGTCAAAACATAAGTTTGATTACATTGATCTTAAATTTTATAAAAATGAACAATTATGTAATCAAAAAAATCCAAATGATGAATATTTTGGTTTAAGTAAAGATAATTATGAAATGATTATAAATTTCTTTAAACAGAGACCAGCAATAAAATATGCACGAATTGGAGGTTCAAGATCAAAAAAAAGCCGTACTTCCTCCGATTTAGATTTGTTTATAGAAGGAACTGCAAAAGATTATATGGTTTCTGCATATTGTACCGCAATTAATAAAATCCGCCAACCATATTTTATTGATTTTGCTAATATACAAAAAAGTTTAATCACAAATAATCATAGAACAAGTTTTTATTTTTATAAGCGAAAAGATTACTTTAACGATGACTATATTGAAAAAGGCCCACCATACCCGTCTTTTGATGTAATAATTGATAAAAGATGGGTATATAGGTATTCATATACCTTTTATAAACAATATATATATCTTGAAAATACTCTTAAATATTTTCATGTTCAACCATTTTTTACAAAAATGAAACTGATAACAGACTTTAAATCAACTTTTGATTTTATTTGGAAACTGCTAAAAGATTATCTAAAAGATAAAAATATTAATGTTCTAACACCAAGAAAAATCTTTAAAATGGCATATAACTATGGTTTGATAGATAACTTAAGTGTGTGGTACGAAATGATTTTTGATTGGAATATATTGGAAACGGAAGACTTTAATATGAATTACAGTGAAATGTTTTATCGTATTCAAAATAAATATATGCCGGAATTTACGAAAATATTTGAACATTTTAAATCTGAAGCGGAATTATATAAACCTTTTTTAATTTGCAGTCTTAACTATTAAAACATTGGAGGAAAAATGTTAAAACATAAACAAAATAAATGGATTTATTATTATGATAAAAAATTATTAAAAAAAATTAGTCAGTTTAAAATACACCTTGAAAAAGTGGAAAATAATTTAAAAAACAATAATAAAAGTTCTCAAAAAGAACATACACAATTATGTAAATTTTTTGTTAATTGCTATGAGGAAGCAATTAATGAAATAAATGAAATATTGTGTTATAATGGTGTACCCATAAATAATATAAGCAGTGAAACAATTAAAAAAGCTTTTTACTTTAATATAATTATTGATGGGAAACTATGGATGGATATAGATTCTTTGGAACAAAAGATAAAAGAAAAGGAAGAAATTTGTTTTAATGAATCATTGTACAAAATTTTTAATGAATTTATAACTGAGTTAAAAAATTTGGATATATTCTTAGAAAAGGAAAGTTTAGAGATAAATGCTTAATGAATATAAGATAGAAGAAACCTACTATAATAAATTAATTGAATATTTTAAAGAAAATTCTGATATTGAAGTTGTGTATATAGGTGGTTCAAGAGCTATAAATCAATCGCGTCTTTCAGCAGATATTGACTTGTTTATGGAAGGTACTTATTCCAATCAAAAATTTTTAGAAAAAATATCTGTTGATATAAAAAAAATGATAAATATTTATAATATGGATATAAAAGATTTAAATTATACTTTTAGTTTAAGAAATAGGAGATTATTTATTGATACTATTTTTTACAAAAGCCAAATTATATATTTAAAAAATAATAACGTGCAATTACCAATAAAAATAAAACATTATACGATATTTAGTAAAATACCTAATTATCAGAAAGTGTGGCTTTATGAATTTACTCATTCTCTGCATTGCACGATGTTATTATACTCAAATGTTGCATCAGCAAAAAAATACAATAATATATCCGATAAACTAAAATTAACATTTTTTGAAAATATGATATTTCTAAATTCTAATTTAATGAAATTTTTAATTAAATATTTTAAAGAACAAAAAATAGAAACAGGTATAATGCCAAGACAACTTATCTTAACTGCGCATAAACACCATTGTATATCAAATATTAAACCATGGCTTAAATATATAAATAACCTTATTACATACCGTGGTGAAAAACTACAATTAACAGATAAATCTATTTATGATAATTTTGATCATTTTTTTGATAATGTGGAAACTCAATATTTACCTATGCTAAAAGATTTCGCAAAACACTTTAGAAAAGAAAATATTTCTGAGCTGGAACTCTTTGTTATAGAACAAAAAACTGAGCCTTTTATTGTTGATACAATAGCGCAAGAGCATGAAAAATTTGGTTTAGATGATTTCACATATTATACATTGATTAATTACTTTAGGACAAAATATTTTATAAAAATTGTTAGAATATATGGTTCAAGAGCCAGCAATGAAAATTTGCGTAAATCAAGTGATATTGATTTGCTTATAGAAGGAATTTATAATGAAGATTTATTAAAAATATACAAAGAGGAAGTTAAAAATTTAAGGATACCTTATAAAATAGATATTATTGATGTATGTGAATACAATCGTTTTGAAGATTTTATACCAAGAGTTTATTCCAAAAGTAAAATTTTTTATAATATCAGTGATTATATAGAAGATAATTACGTTAAAAAAACTATTTCAAAAAAAATTGAACTGGCAAATTTAAACAGATGGCAGTATAGATATATAAATGGATTTACAGTTAGCTTTAAAGACTTTTTTGAGTTCTATGATGTTAACAAAGATTCTGATAATTTAGATGTTTTAAATGAGTTATATTATCTTTTTACTTGTGTCCATAAATTCGCTTGGAAAATTTTGGGTGATTATTTAAAAGAACAAGGTATTTTTGTTTTTACTCCAAGAAAAATATTTAAAACCGCAGAACAATATAAAATTATAAAAAATTCAAAAGATTGGATTGATATAATATATGATATTAACATATATAAAACCGAAGATTTTGAAAATGTAAAAGATTTATTGCTTAATAGGTTAAAACAAAATCATATTGTACTGATTAAAAAATTCAAAGAGGATTTTTTGAAAAAATATATTGAAACTACATAGAATTTTCTTCAATTAAGTATAATATTAATATTTGTAACATTATAGCTGAAATAAATTAAAGTTTTTAGATTTATTGCCGATAATACGCATATAATTTAAAGATTTAAAGAGGTAATGCTTATGGGTATGTCAGCATCACAAGCAAGATTGTTGTTTATTTCATCAAGAATACATGATATTGAGATGAAGTCAATGAATATTGCTAACACTAAAATCAGGTTAGCAAGTGAAGGTGAACAAGTTTCAAATGATTATGTTAAAGCTTTAAATGAAACTAATTTCACTGTAACAAATTTATCAACAAACCAAACAGAACAGTTAAATTATGCGATGATTATGTCATATGGCGGAGCACTTGATTCATATTCATTGCAAGACAGTAAAGGTAACGTAATTATCGATGCTGATACATTAAAAAAATATAACGATGCAAAAGGAGATGTTAATAAGTTTATAGATTCCTATGGTGTTGATAGATCATCAAATGGAGTTATGGGTGAGTATTCGTCCAAAATTCAAGATGCACAAAGTGCTTATGATAAAGCTGATAAAAAATATATAACTGCTGATGAAAACTATAATACAGTTAAAGGTAAGCTAAAAGATTTACAAAATTATCAAGCTGAGGCACAGCAAGATCTTGATGATTTTAAAGCTAAATATTCTGATGTCAAATTCGGAGATACTGGTAAAGATATTGAATTCCCAAAAAGCAAGGTTCCAAATAGTGAAACTACTGTTGGCAGTGTAACACAATCTGGAACTGGGAATAAGACTAAAACTCAAGGTAGTAATTTTAATTACCAGGATGTTAGTTATACTGAAATAAGTGAGGTTGAAAAAGTCACAACTGATGAGGAAGTGGATGGTTATATTGTTACAACAGAAATAACCACTCAATATAGTCAAGATTTTTCTTATCATTGGTTCCATGACTCTGGTGGATGGGTTGAAGACAGACCAACAGATATTGGCAGTATGCAAGAAATCTATCACCATGAAGTACAATACAAACACGATTATTCTGTTGATGAAGAAAAGAACATACAGAATGAATTCAACAGGCTATTGTCTAATTTGTCAACAACAACTTCGAGTGTAAGAATTTATGAAAATAGTGATGAATATAAAAATGCAAAATCGGCTGAAGAGCAAGCTCGGAAAGATAGAGCTAATGCTTTTAGTGACTTAGAGTCAGTGAAGAAAGAATACTCTGACGCAATGGAATCTTGTCCGTTTAATTCTGAGGAACAATGGTATGCCGATTTATTTATGCAAATCCAAAACGGTTATAAAAGTTATGATGATAAGCTCTTAAATAATAATGAAGCTTTGGAAAACATGATAAAAAGTGGTGAGTGGTTCCTTACTAAAAAAGATGAATCTAATAAATATATAAAACACTCCACATCTTCGATTGGGCTGATAAATGAGACAACTGATAAAACACATATTGCTCGAGCGGAAGCCGAATATAATGCAGCAATGTTAAAAATCAATAACAAAGAGAAAATTTTGGATAATGAACTCAAAAAACTCGATACAGAGCATAATGCATTGAATACAGAAATGGATTCCGTGAAAAACTTAATCAAGGAAAATTCCGACAAAACGTTCAATTTATTCTCATAATAAAGAAAAAGCAAGTCTTAAGGCTTGCTTTTTCTCATTATTGTTTATGTTAAAATCAAAATATGCAATTATTTTTTAATATAATTGTATATTTTGCCTTTTAGTGGGTATAAATTACATTTTTATGAGTAGCTGAAGTTAAAAATAAAATTATAGTTTATGGTAAAATAATACTGAGGGATATATGGATAAGGTTAAAATTTATATAAAAGAAAATTATAGAGAAATCATAAGTATTTCGATTATAACTGCTTTGGCTTTCGTCTTGAGGCTTATTTTATTAAATAATTACGGCGATTTATGGTTAGATGAATTGTATTCGTGGTATTTTGCTAATCAGAAATCAGTTTTTGGCACCGTCGGGGAACTTATAAAACAAGATTTGCACATGCCTGTGTATTTTATAATGTTACATTTTTGGATGAAAATATTTGGCAAAACTGATGTTTCAATGCATTTGTGTACATTGTTTTTAACAATTCCGTTAATACCTGTTTCTTTTTATTCAATGAAATGTTTGTTTGATAGGAAAGTTGGTTATTTTGCGGCTGCTTTATTAGCAATAAATACATTTGGAATATATTATTCTATTGAAGTAAGGTTTTACGGTCTGGTATTTGTTTTATCTTTGTTGTCTGCGGTATTTTTTGTGAAAATGCTTGAAAATTTTGAGAAAAAATACACAATTGCATTTTTGGTTACGCATTTATTGCTTATGTATACGTTTTCAATAACTCCATTGTTAACTTTTTGCTACGGAATTGTCGGATTAATCTTTGTTTATAAAGACAAAAAAGAATTTTTGAAAAAGTATTTAAAAATATTTGGTGTTCTCGCATTATTAGCTTTACCTGCCGTAATTTTTATACTTTATAACATGATATATATGAGAATGGTTGATTTGTGTTCATTCTCTAAAGATATTTATGTATTTAGCTGGAATGTTATATTTGATATTTTTGAAAACTTTTTTGCTAATGAAAATTATCAGTTATTTACAGGTAATATAAATGATTATCGAAACTTTTTTGAAAATCTGAAAACGGGTGTATATTTTCTTTTTGTAGGAATACCGGTATTCATTTGTGTTTTTGGTTTATTTACAAGTGCGTTTTCTAAAAATAAAAATGCAAAATTGTTTTTATACCCGTCATTATTATTTTTAATTATATCATTAATATTAGCCTCAACAGGGATGATTTCTTTTTTAACAAAATATGCTTCAATAATTTATTCAATTTTAATATGTTCGGCTTGTGTAGGTTTAACAC
>CAYLHN010000088.1:0-7965 GCA_964383455.1 uncultured Muribaculaceae bacterium
ATATTGATAAAGAAATTGATTTAGATTTTCAGAATATGATGAAAAAAGATGGTTTTATCTAAGTTTTTAAAACCGTTTTAAAACGGTTTTATAGCAGTTTTAATTTTGAATATAAAATAATACCAATTGTGTATTAAACTTTTCTTAAAAAGTCTGTTGAATACTTTTTCGGGTACAGTTCAGAAGAGTTAATTTTTATTTCCTTCGGTATCAATAAAAAATGCATTTAATAAATCCGCATTATTTCTCAAATTTTTAATAACCGGAGCAAGGTTATAGCACTCTTCAATTTCCGGCTGATTACCGACAAAGTAATCAACTATGACGGAGATATTATACACATCTTCTGCCCACTTGCTAACTTTCTTGAACTCCTGCTCGCTAATGTTATATCCGCTAACTTCTTTCATATTTCCTCCTTATATCAGGAAACACATTAGCGTGAAAGTACAAAGAAAGCATTAAAATCTTTACATAGCAACACAATGCATTATTTTTCTATTTGCCAATGACCGTTTTTATTAGCACCAATTCTTTTTATTAGTCCATTTTCTTGAAGTTTTTTCATATTGGCAGTTATGCTTTTCTTTGTAATTCCAATAATTTCAGCAAGCTCTTCCTGTGTTACGTGCGGATTTGTCTTAATTGCATCAATAATTTTTTGTTGATTTATGGTAACCTTTATGGTAACCTTTTTGGTAACCTTTTCTTCAGCTTTAATAATTTCTTCAATTGTATTTAAAATCAATGTAAGCATAAATTCTATGAATTTAGTGCTATTTGCGGCACTATCGCTCACACTAAGAACAGAATAATACTCTTTTTGATTTTCTTTTACTAAAGTTTCAACCGGAAGCCAAGCAAAAACTTCTTTCCATTCTTTTAAAATGACAGTTTGCCACAGACGTCCCATTCTGCCATTTCCGTCTTGGAATGGGTGAATAAATTCAAATTCATAATGAAATACACAACTTTTTATAAGCGGATGTACATCACTAGTTTTTAACCATTCAAATAAATCCCCCATAAGTTCTGGAACTCTATCTGCCGGCGGAGCCATATGAACAACTTTTTCTCCGTCAAATATTCCGACACCATCAGTTCTATATTTGCCGTTTCTTTCAACCAAATCCTGCATCATAAGCTTATGAGCTTTTAGTAAATCTTTTTCGTTATATGGATTGAGTGATAATAATAAATCGTATGCCTGAATAGAATTTTTTACTTCTTTTATTTCGTTTGGATTGCCTAAAACTCTTTTTCCATCAATTATTGCAGTAATCTGTTTTAGACTTAAACTATTATTTTCAATAGCCAAGGATGAATGTATTGTTTTTATACGATTTTCTTTTCGCAACTTAACATGATATGGACTATCCTGAAGCGAATTTATCTCCCCAATCTTTTCCGAAATATTGGAAATAAGTTCAATTATTTTTGATGTGATTTCAAATGGTGGTTTATACATTTATATATCCTCGTTTTATGTATTTTGTACTATTTCACTCTCCTGAGTATATTATTTACCCTTATATTTGTTTGTTTATTTTTATTGAACAAACAGTTGTAATCCTCAGAAAATATCGAAAAATACTTAACAACATTCGATTCTGAATAACCTAAAACTCTTCTATGATAATCTAGAATTGAATCCAATAGTTCTGTATTTTCTTTTAAAATTCCCATTTCTGGCTCATGTTGTCTGTAATGGGCTCTGCTCATTTGAGCCCAAAGAGATTTTTCACGAGATTCATTAATTAAGTGTAGTTCTTTTGCCCTATATATCAAAGAAGCCATTGATACTTTCCATTTTCGTTTTAAATTAGGAAGTGAATAAAAACTTAAGTTGTTTAAATCTGCCAAGATATCTTTTTTAGGCATTAAAAATTCTGATGCAAATAAATTTGCTTCCTTTTCTGCATCAGGAGCAGGGAATTTATGCATCAAAATATGCCCTAATTCATGAGCTTTTGTAAAACGATCTCTATCAGGAGGTAAGTTTTTATTAATAATCATTATAGGAATATTTTTTTTGTTATAAAAACTTACACCGTCAAACTTAATATTAGGGTAGTCGAAATTAACAATAATAATTCCCATAGACTCAATTAAATTAGTAACATTATATACTCCGCCTTTTGGTAAATCTAAATACTCCCTTAAACCTATAGCAACATCTGCAGGAGAATCCAAATAATCTAAATTTAATTTTTCGGGAATTGAAGTATCTATTTCCAATGAATTTAATAATTTACCTATTTCCATATCTATAATATTTGAATTTGAACTTATGTAGCTTAGCTCGGCTTGTTTTAATGCTGCTTGCTTTCTGTGCAATTTGTATTCGGTATCAACAGGGGTATATTGTTCAAAGAAAAATTCCTTTGGAAAATTTAAATTTAACGAAATTTTATCCAACAATTCATCATCAATAGGAGCAATTCCAGACTCTATCTTTGATAATCGTGCTTGTTTTATACCTAATTCATTTGCTAATTGAGTTTGATTTTTACGTCTTGCTTCTCTTGCAATCGTAATCATATAAGTATTAATTTCTTTATCCATTTTTATCCAATCAATCTTTATCAAATAAATCTACTACATTGCTATTTGGCATTTTTATCTTTATTAGTTTTGTTACATCTTTATGATTGCTTTGAGTACTCAAATCTGTAGTAACCGCTGTTACATCATAAAGTTTTATATTCCAATCCACGCATCCATCTGTTTTATATTTTATAACATGAATTTCTTTTATAAAAGTTCTGCTATCATCCGACACATATCCAATTACAAGAGGGAAATCTAATGATAATTCACTGGCTGGTATGTCTAAATTTAACTTCATCTGGTCGGAATCATCAGTATATAGTTTTGATGGTTTAAGGTTTACATCAACTTTTTTTATAGTGATCCATAAATTAATTATTAACCATCTTCTCTTGCCGCTTATTTCACAATATTCGCCTAATTGTTTGTCTGCGATATAATTTTTTAAACTTGCCCAATTTGCATCTGAATAATTCGAGGCTATCGAACGATTACTCAATGATAATTCTTCTCTGTTTTCAGGCTTGTTAACCTTCCTATAATTATCAATCATGAAATAAACAATATCATCAATTGTTGCCCCTGAAAAAATTTCCTCAGCCAAGTCAAATGTACTTTTCAATAGTAAATCTCCTTATATTTTTATTAACAATAAAAATATATCACAATGCTGTTAATTTTTCAAGATATTTATTCCTGAAATTATTCTTTCGTTATTTTAAGCCACCGTTATTGGTTTTTAAACATTAAGTTTAATTTAAAAAACTTTACAATATTATGGTTTTGTTTTATTTTATTTTGTAAATTGTTAATTTTGGTATAAAATTATTCCTTTTAAGCATGCTTTATATTTAACATTATTCAATACCATATTATGTTTGGTAGTTATTTTATTGTAGTTTTAACGCAGTTCAAAATACCAATTTATATAATAGTCAAATAATCATTTACCCTGTTACAAATAATCATCTAGAGTGTTTCTTTACAGCTGAGGCTGGAGCACTTTTGTTTGTAAACGATGAAATCGCTAAAAACAAAATGCGGAATTGCCGTTACACGCGAACAAGCAAGACCCGAATCCCACCTATACCTTTTTTTGAGATAAGTTAAAGCTTATCTCTTTTTTGTTAATTGTAATATAATAACTTTTATTTATAATGTTTTATGTGTTATAATTCATACAGAGGTATATGTGTTTAACAGAAAATGTAAAATAACTTTTATAGCGCACGGTTCTACGATATATTCTGAAGAAAATCGTTTTGCAGATAAACTTGAGTATCCTCCGTTAAATGAAGCAGGATATCAAGAAATAAATAACATTGTTGATTTTATAAAAACAAGAGGTCTAAAAACCAATAAAATTTATTCAAGTCCCGCTTTGTCCTGTACTCAAAGTGCTGAAATTGTTGCAGATGAACTAAAACAAGATTTTGAAGTTCAATCGAATTTAATAAATAGAAATTGGGGTATCTGGAGTGGTTTGACGCTTGAACAAATTAATAAAAAATACAAAAGAGAAATGTTGCCGCTCATTGCTGCTCATCCAGAAAACGGTGAAGACATATCAGCATTCAATTACCGTATAAATGAGGCAATAAAACAGATTATTAATGATAATATCAGAGGCAGAGTTATAATTATAACTCATCCAACTATTATTCAATCAGTAATCGCAAATGCGCTGGGTGTTCCTCCGGAAAATCAATACAAGATATACATAAGACCTGCTTCTGCTACACAAATAAGTTATTTTGAAGATTGGGCCAGTCTTGTTTATTCAGACTATAAACCAGTATAGGAATTAGATATGATTGCTTTTTTATTGTCTTTTGTTTTAATTTTTTCAACAAGCTGGTTAATTTCTTCGTGTTTATCAAAAAATAACACGATAAAAGCTTTTGTTTACTTATTTTTGACTGCTTTTGCTCAAATTGTTTTTATTTCTGAAATATTATCTTTATTTAATAAAATAGAAGTACTGCCGTTTTTGTTTCTGAATATTTTATTTTTTGCAGCTGCTTTTTGTATATGGTTTAAGAATGGTAGACCAAATATACAATTAAGAGCAGATGAGTTTTTTAATAAATTTAAAAATTCATTAAAACTGGATAAATCTTTAGTGATATTGTTTATCGGCTGGTCTTTTTTTATTATTTCGTCGTTAATATTAATAATACTATTACCTTCAACATCTGCTGATGCATTTTGTTATCACGTTTCACGCAGTATTGATTGGGTCATAAATAGATCTCTTAATCACTATGAAACTGCTGATATAAGGAACCTTACTTTCCCGATAAATTCTGAAATTTTGTATATGTGGGTAATCTTATTTACTAAAAAACAGTTGTTTTTAGGGGCTTTTTCATTTGTAGGGTATATATTATCTTTAATAGGCGGTTTTCAAATATTTAAATTTATAGGACTTTCTTTTAGAAAAACATTATGGTCCTTCTTTATTTTAAGTTCATTTGCTTCTGTAATAGTTATTGTATCAGGAACAGAAACTGATTTAATTGTTGCCGGACTTGTTATATCTTCAATATATTTGTTTATTGAGGGTCTAAAATATAAATCAGATTCATCAATATTTATGTCAGCATTGGCATATTCGCTTGCGATAGGTGTAAAAACTCCTGCTATACTGTGTGTACCTGCAATAGGTATTTTTTATATTTTGTTATCTAAAAAATTTAAAGACTATAAGCCGATTTTAAAATTTATGTCGTTTGGTGTAATCAATTTTCTTTTATTTTCATCTTATAACTACATTTTAAATTTTATTGATTATGGTAATTGTATGGGAGCGCCGGGTGTAATAATTGCACATAAAAATATTTGGGGCGTAAAAGGTTTTATTGCAAGTTTTATAAAACATTTATTTTTATTCATAGATTTTACCGGTATTAAAATTCCGACATTTATTGGTAACGGATTGATGGATTTTGAGGTTAAATTTTTATATTTATTCCATTTAGATGTAATACCAAACGGTGTGTATGGCGGGAATTTTTTCTTTAATTATTCTTTGCTGGAGCCAGGTATGGGGTGCGGCATTTTAAGTATGTTGATACTTCTGCCTTGCTGGTTTAGAGCTATGATTACTCCGTTGTTTAAAAGACGTAGAATAAGTGATTATCAGGCTATTTTTGGTTATATTTTATTGATTAATATAATAGTTTTGTCAGCGCTTATTGCTTTTATGACTTTTAATACAAGATTTTTGACATCATTTGTTGTAATTTCTGCTCCTGTACTTGCTTATTCTTACATTAAGTCCAATAAAAATGCTCTCAAATGGTTTTATATCTTTATTGCATTGGTGTATTTCTTAATAATTTCAACCCATTTATGGGGCCGTCCTTTATTCAGAATTTTAGATTCTATTTCAAAAATCGGAATCAGACAGCTTCGTTCGGAAATTACCTGCGGCAAGTATGATAAACGTGACAGAAGCATGGATGAATGGTGCAACATTAACGGATTAATTGAATCAAAGTTTAGCGGAAAAGATTATAAAGTTTTATATATGCCAAATAATGCTGAAGAAATAATTTTTACAAAAATAAAAAAAATGCAGGGGTATAATTATGATTTTATTAATTTAGAGCATTTAGGGATGATTAATCCTGATGAATATGATATAATTGTTTATCCTGTTATCGGTCAGTGGGTTACTTCTTTTGATAAATATACTCCTGAAAAAATCGACTATTATTTTAAATTAGATAACGATTCCGGCGAAGTTGATTATCATCCGATAAATTATGAAACTGAAATTATGTGTTACTATAATGGATTAAAAAGTACTATATCAAAAGAAATGGGTAACGAAAACGAAATTCCGTTCAAAAAAATCTGTCAATTAACAACAAACTTTTTCAATAATCATCCGTTTGAAATAGTTTATAAAACTAGAAAATATTACATAATAGTTAATAAAAAGTATTTAGGCGGCAAAATTTAAACTCTACCGTACATATCTTCGTATCTGATTATATCTTCTTCTAAAAGGATACTGCCTTGTTGAAGTTCTATAATTTCTACATCCTCATTTGTTAAATTTTGAAGAGAGTGCTTTTCGCCTACCTTAATGTCGACGCTTTGACCGACATTTAATTCCAAAGTTTCATCGCCTTTTTTTACGGTGGCTTTTCCAAGTGCCACAACCCAATGTTCTGAACGGTGGTTATGAGATTGCAGCGATAATTTTTGATGAGGATTAACATGAATTTTCTTTGTTAGAAATCCTTCACCGCTTGCAATAACAGTGTAAAAGCCCCAAGGTCTGTAAACTGTTTTGTGAACTTTATGTGTATCATCATTTAGTTTTTTTAATCGTTCATATATTAATTTAACGTCTTGAGTATTATCTGTTCTGCAAGCAAGAATTGCGTCTTCTGTTTCAACAAGAACAATATTTTCAAGACCTATAGTTGCAACTAATTTTGAAGATGAATAAGCAAAGGTATTTTTCGAGCCTTCATCTATGACGTTTCCAATTAAAACATTACCATTAGAATCTTTTTCACTTACATCATAAATTGCCTGCCAAGAACCTAAATCGTTCCAGTCGCTTTCTAATTTAACGAGTGCTATCTTATCTGATTTTTCCATTACTGCATAATCAACAGAAATATTAGGCATTTTGTCAAATAAAACGTATGGTATATCAGATGTTTTTGAAAAATCAAATGTATCTAATTTTTCAGCTATTTCAGGATTTGCTTTTTTAAGTTCTTCCAAAAAAGTTGAAATTTTAAACATAAAAATTCCGCCGTTCCAAAAATATGTTCCTTCATCAATATATTTTTGAGCAGTAACGGCATCAGGTTTTTCAACGAATTGTTTTACTTTATGGCCGTCAAGTAACTTTTCTTGTTCTATGTTAATATAGCCGTAGCCTGTTTCTGGGTATGTAGGCTGAATACCGAATGTTACAATGTAGCCTTCTTTTGCAAGTTTTTCTGCTCTCATAACAGTTGTTTTAAACGCACCTAAATTTTTAATCAAATGGTCTGATGGTACAACTAATACAACAGGGTCTTCTTCTTTAGCTATAGTTGATATATATTTTGAAGCAACAGCAATTGCGGGTGCTGTATTTTTACCTACAGGTTCTGCCAGTACAACAGGATTTTTACACATATCCTGCAATTGATATCTTACGTTTGATACGTGTTTTGCATTGGTGATACTTATAATATTTTCAGACGGCGTAAAACATGCCAGACGTTGAAAAGTTGATTGAAGCAAACTTTGCTCCATATTCAGATTTAGTAATTGTTTAGGATAAAGTTCTCTTGATAACGGCCATAATCTGCTTCCTGAACCACCTGCTAATATTAAACTATACATTTATTTCTCCTTGAATTTTAATGAAAATATTTTATCAGAAAAATAGATTATAAA